>JAAZNR010000498.1 GCA_012798155.1 Thermogutta sp.
GCGGAACTATCGCCCCCCGTTCGTGGTGCCGGAGACGGTCTGAGCCGGTCCCTGCCGCCCGTCGCGGGCCGGCGTGGGATGGAGAAGTCTTTGCCCGACTGAGGCATAATGGAGATGGGGCGCGGCGAGGGTGCCGCGTTCCGTCTCCTTTTTTGCGCGGCTTGCCCGCCTCGGCCCTAGCTCATGGCCCGTCTGGAAGACTGGATTCGCGAAGCCTGCGATACGCTGGACCGCTGCATTCGCCGCGGCGAATCCCGGCGGGTGGAGGACCTTTTGGCGTCGCATCCCGGCGAGCGTCCCGCCCCGGAACTCTTGCTGGAGCTGATCTATACCGAGTTCGTCGCCCGCTACGAAGTCGGCCTCGACCCGGACCCCGAGGAGTATTTCGCCCGCTTTCCCGAGCTGGTCGAAGACCTCCGCGAACTCTTCTTCGTGCACCGGATCGTGCACGCCGAGGAGGACGCGGCAGAGGGCATCTCGGAGAGCGAGACCGGTCCCTTGGGCGAGACGGCGGCGAGCGACCGGCCCGAGCCGATCGCGGAGGACGCCCCGGTCCTGGCGATGCTCGGCCGGTATGCGTTGCTGGAAGTCATCGGCGAGGGGGCGACCGCCAAGGTCTATAAGGCCCGCGATACGCGGCTCAAACGTCTGGTGGCCGTCAAAATCCTGCCGCGGGGCGAGGAGAAGAGAGAAGACGGCCCGCCGCGGGAGGCGGAAGCGGCCGCCGCGCTGCGGCACCCCAATATCGTGCAAGTGTACGAGGTGGGCGAGACCGATGATTGCCGCTATGTGGTGATGGAACTGTTGGAGGGCGGCACGGCGGCCGACCGGCGCGGGCAGCCCTGGAAGCCGCGCCAGGCCGCGCGGCTGGTGGAAACGCTGGCCCGAGCCGTGCAATTCGCCCACGATCACGGCATCCTGCACCGCGACCTCAAGCCCGGCAACGTCCTCCTCGATCACGACGGCACGCCCAAGATCAGCGACTTCGGGTTGGCCGTCCGCGTGGAGCGGGGGCGGGCGGCCTCTCGCCAATGGCTGGTGGGAACGCCGGGATACGCCGCACCGGAGCAGATTTGGGGCCGGTCGGAGACAGGAAGTCCCGCGGGCGACATTTACGGCCTGGGGGCGATCCTTTACGAGCTGTTGACGGGCCGCCCGCCCTTTCGCGGTCGAAACGCCATGGAGACCATGCTCCTGGTCAAGAGGAGCGACCCGGTCTCGCCGCAAAAGCTGCAACCGCACTTGCATCGCGACCTGGCGGTGATCTGCCTGAAGTGCCTGGAGAAGGACCCCGGCAAGCGTTATCCGTCGGCCGCCGCCCTGGCCGACGACCTGCGGCGTTTCCTGGAGGGGCACGTGATCACGGCCCGACCCGCCGATCCCCTGGAACGCGCCGCCAAGTGGTTCCATCGCAATCGCACGGCGGCCTCGGCGGGGGCGATCGCGGCCTTGCTGCTGGCCGGACTGGCTCTGACCCGGCAATGGTACGAGTCGCGGCTCGAACAGGAGATGCACGGCAAGGCGGTCCTGGCCGAGGTGACGGCCCGGCAGGAGCAGGTCCTCCGCTCCCAGCAGGACCTTGCGCGGCAGCAGCGCTACGCCGAAGCGCTGTCCCAGGCCGGGCAACTGCTGGCCGATAACCCGGGCGCGGCGGAGGCCGTTTTGCACGACCCCCGGCAGTGCCCCGAGGACCTCCGCGATTTCGCCTGGCGATTGCTCGACCGCCTGGCGTCGGCGGGCCGAAAGGATTGGGACCTCTTCCCGCCCCAGCCGGAGGACATCGGAGAGGCCGCGGCGGCTGTGCCTCCGCCGGAGAGCGATTCGCAGCCGGTCACCCAAACGGCGGGACAACCCGAGCGCACGATCCTGCGGCTGGCCGCCTCCCCCGACGGCCGCCGGCTGGCCGTGGGATGCGCCGACGGCACCCTTCTCCTCTGGGATGCGCGGGAGCGGGTCGCTTCGGCCCAAACGCACGTCGGGAACCACGTTGGGAACGGCGTCACCGCTCTGGCGTTTTCGCCGGACGGTTCCGCTTTGGCCGCGGCTGACGGCGACGAAGTGACGCTCTGGTCCGTGCCGGAACTGAAGCTGCTCCGCCGATGGGACGCCGCCGCCCAAGCCGTTCGCGATTTGGTCTTCACGGGCAAAGGCGAGGGGCTTTTGGCGGCCACGGACGCCGGCTTGAGGGCGGCCTCGTGCCGGGAGGAAGCGAATGACGCCGCCGCCGCCATGCGCACGCTGAGAATGGACCTGGGGACCTTCGTCAGCGACCGCCGGTTGTGGGCCAGACCGCCCCTTCGCCCGCCGCGGAACTTTCAGCCCGATTTGACGTGCCTGGCCGTCGATCCCGAGGCGACCGCGATCTTTTGCGGCACGGCGGGGGGGCGATCCTTTTTGCTGTCGTGGCCCAAACTCACGCTGACCGCCGTCTTTCGCGAATTCAATGAGCCGGTCTCGGCGGCCGCATTTTCCCCCGACGGCACGTTGCTGGCGGCGGCCTCGGGGTCCAGCGTCTGGCTCTACCAGCGCCGGACCGGCGTCTCGCGTTACTTGCGGGAGGCCCACTTCCGCCCCATCGTGGCGACGGCCTTTTCTCCCGACGGAAGGCAA
>JAAZNR010000499.1 GCA_012798155.1 Thermogutta sp.
ATCCGTCCCAGGCTGAGCAGAATCGCCGAAAAGGCCGCAAGATTCACCACCCACGACCAGAAAAAGGGATCGAACCGGTTGTAGAAAAGCTCGGTGGCGACCGCATCGCGGGAAGGATAGGCCGTCGCCGCCAAGATGTCTCGATGGCTGGAGTCCAGCGGCAGCGCTTGGCGGACGGGTTCGACGGCGGTCCCCAGCTCTCGCAACGCCTCGTTAAACCGCGTCAGGGCTTGAGCGAACCGTGCCTCGCGTTGCGGCGTCCCACGATCACGATAGACTGCGGCGGCGTCTTCGAAAGCGTGCCGGGTTTTTCGCAATAGCTCGCCGTGCTCGGTCGAGCATCGCGCGAACGGCTCCAAGACGCCGCCGGCCTCGTTCCAATCGGCGTACAACACCGCCTGCAAGCTGATCCACGGCGAAACGGGTTCGCCCGAATCGCTCTCGGCGACAATGCACGAAACAAACGGGGCGGGAAGGACGTGCGGGCCGCCGCCGGCATCGTAGAGCATCACCTGCGATGCCTCCACGTCTTGTGCCAACGTTTGCAGGCGGGTGGTGAGCAGGCGGATACTCCCGCGAAGGCTGTCGAACTGCGAGGCGTCCATCCCCGGCGGTGCGTCGGCGCTCAGCGCCCGATTGCGAAGACTTTCCATGGTCATAGCCAATTCGCGGAGCGGCTTCCGCAATCCGGCGAGTCCGCGATCCAGCGTCGAAAACGTGGCCCGATTTTGAAGATCGGACTGCAATGCCTCAAAGTGCGAGCGCACGGTTTGGAGAAGGTTGGGCGTGGGGCTGGAGTCAACGGCTTGGGCCGCCGCTTCCAACGCACCGGCCTCTGCCAGCCGGCTCAACTGGGGCTCAACGGCCGACCATTCGTCCAGCAATCGGCTCAATCGCGCCGCAACGGGATGCTCCAACGGCACGGTCGGCGGGAATTCCGGCATGGAGTCCGGCCGCGGTTGGTAAGTCAACAGTCGAAAACGGCAATACGCATTCCACAGCGAAGAAACTTTGTGATCCAGCCCCAGCGGCCGAAACTGTTCCCCTCGCGACTGCAACTCGCGGCGCCGCCGGCTCAAATCCCTAAGATATTGCTGGAAACGTTCCGCCCGCTCCAACTCACGCGGCGAGACGAATTTCAGCCGCCGTCCCTCCGTGTCAAAGACGGGTAGCCCCAGAATCTCCGCGCGAAGCTTTTCGTGCGAAGCCTCCAGAAAGGCTACGTCCTCCCAAAGCTCCGGCTCTACCAACCAACTAAACAACAACTCCTGGGCCGTCCAGCGACGCGGCTTTCCGCCGGGGAATAAGGGGTGATCCTTGCGGGGACGGCCGGCGGAGTCCAAGGGAGGAGCAAGCGTGGGCGACTCGCGTTTGCACAGCTCGGTCACGATTTGCCGAGAAAACGTGTCTATCGGCTTAATACGCCCGTCCTCCCAAAGCGGGATGGAGTTCCAGGCGGAAAAATCGAGGCCGGCGCTCTCGGCGGCATGGACTACGGGGAGGTTTGTCGATAAGAAGGCTCCCAGCGCCAAGACCAAGGCGAGCAGCCGAACCTTGTCAAAAAGTGAAACCTTGCGAATCATCCGAATATCCCTTTTCACGCAAGACCTTTCACGCAAGACCTGTTCGCGCCATTTCCAAAACGGCCTCTTTTGCCCGCCTCATGCCCGCGCGGGACGTTGTTGACGGACCGAAGGCCGCCCCCAACCCGGCGTAGGAAGTTCCCTCCAGCGGGCCAATCCCAGCCGAGCCGCATACGATCCGCGGACGACTCACCGCCGGGGAGCAACGACCGATTCTTCTTGGCCTGCGGCCGCGGTTTCCGTCGCCACACGGATCTCGTCTCCAAGCGGTCTCTTCTTTTGGACGCCCGGTTCGGACAGCGAATCCGCCGTCATGCCCTCGCGGGATCGCCGCCGGAAGAAATACGCCCGCATGCGATACATGATCAGGATTCCCCCCACGATCAGCAGCGAGCCGAAATACTTCAGCCCGCGCCCCGGATCGTAGTTGACGGTCAGGATCGAGGCGTAAAGCTCGGACTTTGCCGACCCAGGCCCCAAGACCCTCTCAAAAACGGGGTCGCCCGGCCGAAACGGACCGTTGAACGCCTCTTGATAAAGCCGATAGGTGCGACCGCTGCGGGGATCCGACAGGTTCACCGGATGATTCAACGTGATCAGGATGCCCGGTTGAACCAAGGTCAACCCGGCATCGTGCAATTCCTCAGCGTCGGGGTTATCCGCCGGAGGTCTCCCGAATCGTTCGGCCGTTTCGGTGGGAACATAAAGATCCACCAGACTGGCGTAATGGGACGGTTGGGTCGTGCCGGGATCCATCTTTCGCTGGAACTCGGCCAACCGCAGGCGAAAGCCGACGTCCACGGCATCGTAACGAAGGATCAGGCTTGCCGATCGGTCACCTTCCGCAACGCGCACAAGCTCTTCCGCCGTGAAGGCCTCCGTGGCTCCCTGCGGTAGCACCGCCAGCCAGGAATCCTTGGTCTGCGATCCGGCGGTCAGCCGCACGAAAGCACGCGGCTGTTCCATGCCCGTGCGGCGTTTCCGAAACGGTCGCGGGACGACGGCCTTGCGTTCCGGCCGGTCGATGTCATATGGCAGCAGGGTCCGCACGGCGAACCGCATTGCATTG
>JAAZNR010000500.1 GCA_012798155.1 Thermogutta sp.
CTTCGTGGAAGGCTCACGGCCCCTTGCCGACGGTTGGATCGGCTTCTATTGGGGCGAGACGGTGCCGGAATTGACAGAGCGAAGCGGCGATCTGACTGCGGCCATCGTACGCCATTGGTTGGAGTACTTTGCGGGAAAAGGCGTCAAGCTCGGTGCGGAACCGTAATCGCCAGATCAGCGCGGAACCGTAATCGCTGCCATCTTGCCGTCAAAGATGCGCTCTCCCGAACGTCGATCCGAAAGTCACCGCGAGCTTTCGAAACCGCAAGGCATCCCGCTCGACGTCCCGCTCGCCGCTCAGTCGCACCGGCAACGGACCGCTCGTCTCCGCCGTACGTCTCGACGGCAATCGCCGATCGCTTGCCGCCGATATTCTGCTCGACAAGTTGATATTCCGCTCGACAAGCCGATGTTCTGCTTGACGATACGAGCGGGAGCACCCCTTACCTGAAGGCATGGGAGCCGTCGGGGACGAAGCGTCCGCCTTCCGAGGCCCCATCGGAGTTGCGACGGCAGGATGCGATTCGCGAGCCGCAACCTTTCGCAACGGCGGTTGACTCGCGATGACAGGGCCTCTGCTGCCAAATTGGCAGATTCGCGCCCGCCGCACCGTCGGCTTTGGCACACCGTTCCCATCGCGCCGCCGGCCCTTGCGACCGCTGTCGAAGCGCAACATCACTCCTGATTGAGACTTGCGGCGATTACAACCCCAGGGAACGGCATTTGCTCATGAGGGAGGCTCAAACCCGTCCGCTGCGGCGGGGACGGGGGATTTGTGCGGCAGTGCGTCGCGACCGGCGCTTTACTGTTTACTGTTAGACCATGACGTCGCGGCAGTCCGGGCATTTCGGGCGATCCCCTTCGCCGCATGTCCGACGGCCCACTTGGTGACACGGTTCGGATACGTTGTTCAGCCTTTGGAGGGTATCAATCTCATGGCGAAGAAGAAGGCGGAAGGCAAACAGGACGCGGTCCTTCAGTTGCAACCCTTAGCGGACCGCGTGGTGATCGAGCGGGAGGAGTCGGAGGAGACGACGCCCGGCGGGATCGTCCTCCCGGATACCGCGAAGAAACGGCCTGCCCGCGGCACCGTGGTCAGCGTCGGGCAAGGGCGGCTCTTGGATGACGGCACGCGAGCCGCCATGCAAGTCAAGGTCGGCGACCGGGTGATCTTCAGCTCTTATGCGGGCGACGACTTCAAGATCGGCGATCGGGAGTTGGTCCTTCTGCGGGAAGAAGACATCTTGGCCGTCGTGGAATGATCGAAGGGAGGCGGGTCGCGCCGCGATCTCGCCCGTCAACGGGAACAAGAATTTCGGCGGAGCGGGCTTCACAGCGGCGGCATCCGCCGAGCAGTCGGCACGAGCATAAGCACGAGTATAAGGAGGACACGGTCCATGGCAAAGATGATTGCATTCGATCAAGAGGCTCGCGACGCCCTTCGTCGCGGGGTGCATAAGCTGGCGCAAGCCGTCAAGGTCACGTTGGGGCCGCGCGGTCGCAACGTGATCCTGCAAAAGAGCTTCGGCTCGCCCACCGTCACCAAGGACGGCGTCACGGTGGCCAAGGAAATCGATCTCGAGGACGTTTACGAGAACATGGGCGCCCGGATGGTCCGCGAGGTCGCTTCCAAGACCAGCGACGTGGCGGGCGACGGCACGACGACGGCGACCGTCCTGGCCGAGGCCGTCTTCACGGAAGGTCTGAAGGCGGTCGTCTCCGGTATCAATCCGATCGCCTTGAAACAGGGCATCGACAAGGCGGTGGATGAGATCGTCGCCAAGCTCAAGTCCATGTCCATCCCCATCAAGACCAGCAAGGAGATGGCCCAGGTGGCCGCCATCGCCGCCAATAACGACATGACCATCGGCGAGCTTTTGGCTCAGGCCATGGATAAGGTCGGCAAGGACGGCGTGATCACGGTGGATGAAAGCAAGAGCCTGGAGACGCAGGTCGAATTCGTGGAAGGGATGCAGTTCGACCGCGGCTATCTCTCGCCCTATTTCGTCACCGATCCGCAGCGGATGGAGTGCGTCCTGGAGGACTGCTACATCCTCATCCACGAAAAGAAGATTTCCAATGTCAAGGAGCTGGTGCCTCTGCTGGAGGCCGTGGTCAATGCCGGTAAGCCGCTCTTGATCGTGGCGGAAGAGGTGGACGGCGAGGCTTTGGCCACCCTGGTCGTCAACCGGCTCCGCGGGACGCTCCGCGTTTGCGCGGTCAAGGCCCCCGGCTATGGGGATCGCCGCAAGGCCATGCTCGAGGATATCGCGATCCTGACCGGCGGCACGGCCTTGTTCGAGAGCTTGGGCCGCAAGCTGGAGCACGTCACCCTGGCGGAGCTCGGCCGGGCGAAGAAAGTCGTCGTCGACAAGGACAACACGACGATCATCGAGGGCGCCGGCAAGAGCGAAGAGATCAAGGGCCGCATCGAGCAGATTCGCCGCGAAATCGAAAAGACCACCAGCGATTACGACCGCGAAAAGCTGGAAGAGCGGTTGGCGAAGCTGGCGGGGGGCGTGGCCAAGCTGAACGTGGGCGCCGCGACCGAGGCCGAAATGAAGGAGAAGAAGGCCCGCGTCGAGGATGCCTTGCACGCCACCCGGGCCGCCGTCGAGGAAGGCATCCTGCCGGGAGGCGGTGTGGCCCTGCTGCGAGCGGCCGCCCAATGCAAGGGCGAAGGCCTCTCCACCGAGGAGAAGGTCGGTTACGACATCGTCCTCCGCGCTTGCCGCGCCCCGATCTCGCAGATCGCCGCGAACGCCGGCCAGGACGGCAGCATCGTCTGCGAAAAGGTCGCGGAAATGAAGGGCAACATGGGCTACAACGCCTTGACCAACAGCTATGAGGATTTGGTCAAGGCCGGCGTGATCGACCCCACCAAGGTCGTCCGCACGGCCCTGGAGAATGCGGCCAGCGTGGCCACCCTGATGCTCACCAGCGACGCCCTGGTCGCCGAGAAGCCCAAGAAGGAAGAGAAGACGCCTCCCCCCGGCCCGGGCGGCGAGTTCTGATCCCTCACCCCGGGAATTCTCCCGGTACAATTCACCCTATCAACGGGACGCCCGATTTTGCGGCGTCCCGTTCCGTTTTACGCACCGACTAACTCGGCCGGCCTCGAACGTCCTTTCTCGGAGGAGGCCGAATCGTGGCATTTGCCCAGGTTCACATGGTTCGCCTTTTGCCGCTTGACAGAAGGCGTTGAGCGTTTATATTGAAACTTAGTCTCGACAGCAACCTCCGCGTTAAAAGCGTCCCCCGCCGTCATGCGCATTGTACAGTCTCCCTTTCTGCGGCTCTTGCTGAGTGTGTGGCTGCCCGTCTGCAC
>JAAZNR010000501.1 GCA_012798155.1 Thermogutta sp.
AAGTTGAACGTCCGCGTGACAATCCGCCAAAACCGTTGGGCGATGGTCAGCCAATTGGCGGGATCGGTTCGAATCTTGGCCCGGCCGCGGAGTCCGGGGAACAGCAGTCCCGAATCGTCTTCCAGCGGTACGCGGGCCTGGTAGGAGATGCTGATCGGCTTCTCCAGTCCGGTCTCGGGGTCGGTCTTGGTGGCCAGTTCCCCGCCCGCCTTGCCGGAGAGGCGAATCGATGCGGCCTCGGCCTGCCGCTTGGCGACCTCGGCGATCTCGCCGCGAAACGTCCGCGACGGCAATTCGTCCAGCTTGATCCTGACGGACAAGCCCGCGCGAACGAAATCCACGTCCGCCTGGTCCACGACCAGCACGGCCTCCATCCGCTGCGGATCGCCGATCAGGCAAAACAGGTCGCCCGTGCGGAGATACGCGCCCACGTTTCGCGGTTCCAAGGGCGTGGCGGACCACTCGGCGAGGGTGGTCTCGGGGGTTTCGCGGCGGGCCTTCCAGGGCGGCGGATAGACGATGCCGTCCGCCGCGGCGCGGAGCACCAGACGCTCGCGGTCGCGGAGCTTTTCGGCCAGTTGCTCGCGGGCGGTCAGGTAGGCCTCTCGCAGGGTGGGAATCTCGGCCGACGCCGCCGGGTCATCGAAGCGGCGCCGCTCCAGGCTCTTCAGCCGCACCTCGTATTGGCTCGCCATGGTCTGGAGGCGGGCGATTTCATAGTCCAAATCGGAATCGCTCAGCCGAGCCAATTCCTGCCCCGCCTTCACCCGCTCGCCGGGACGCACCAGCACTTCGTCGATCCGCCCCGGCACTTCCACGTAAACCGGCACACCGTCGCGGGGTTGGACCTCGCAGGTACACATCACATGGTACGGCAAGGGGACGAAGAAAACGAACGCCAAGATCAGCCCCAGCCCCGCCAAAGTCACGTACAGTCGCGGCTTTTTCACCTGACTCCACCTTCCCGGTACGCGGAGGAACTTGAACAACTGGAAAAGCGGCTGGATCAACAAGCCGTACAGCGAGGCCAACGCGATGGCCTGCCCGATGATCTCCAAACGATAGGGTTTGAACAGCCGATTCAAGAACAGCAGGATGGAGATCACGACCACCCAGCGATAGATCACGGCGGCGACGGAGTAGGTGATGAAGAAGGCGTGATTGCGCTGCGGCAGGAAGGGGTCGTCCTGCGGTTCCAAGCCCAAAAACAGGTGGGCCGCCTTGCGCGAGAGGATTTGCGTGGCCTTCTGCCGCAGGTTGGGAATCTCCAAGAGGTCGGACAGCACGTAGTAGCCGTCGTACCGCAGCAAGGGGTTGCCGTTGAACATGACGGTGCTGACCGAGCAGATGAACATCACGTTCAGGGCCAGATGATTGACCAGGCCCGGCTCGGTGAACCACCACACGAACGTGGCCAGTGCGGCGAGGGTGAGTTCCACGAAGATGCCGGCCGCCCCGATGGCCGCCCGGTGCCAGCGGCTGGGAAGCATCCACGAATCGGAGACGTTGCAGTACAGGCAGGGCGTCAGCACGAGCAACATCACGCCCATCTCGTGGCATTCGCCGCCGAAGTGCTTGCAGCTCAGCCCGTGGCCGAACTCGTGGATGACCTTGGTGACCGCCAGTACCGCCGCCAGCCAGAGGGCGTTGGTGGGGGTGAAGAACTGATGGAACGCGGGCAGGCGCGAAAGGAAGACGTTGAACTCCACCAACACCAGCAGCAAGGCCGAAATCCAGAGGATCACGCAGAGGGCGAACGTCAGGGGGTGAAAGACCCAGCGGACGTACGGATACAGCGCGTTGAGCAGCCGTTCCGGGTCGATTCCCTTGAAACGCACGGCCAAGATGTTGCTGAAGGCCTGGATCAGCTCTTTCTTGCGTCGTTCGCGGCGCCGCTTGAGGAGGTGGTAACCCTGCTCCGGGACGTCGGCCACGACCAGGCCGCTGCGGTGCAGCATCCCCAGAAACTGCTGCAATTCCTCGAGGGTGATTTTTTGCGGCGGGAATTCGGCCTCGAAGCGGTCCTTGATCTCGTCCAAACTGGCTGTGCCGTCCAGTTGGTTGAGGAGGAAGAACTCCTCTTCGCGAAAGCGGAAGTAATTCAGGCCCACGGGGTCCTTGACGACCCAGTAGGTTTCTCCCTCGTAGCGCTGCCGCTGCGCGACCAGGTCCGGCCGCTTGCGGAGGAACAGCCGCCGTGCCGAACTGGAGACGAGGCTGTCGCTGAGGGTGACCATGACTGGGATCGCCGAGACGTTCAAAACGGCGGGCGGCTTCTATCACGGAGCGCGGCCGCCGGCACCGTCAGGATTGGGACATCCGTTAGGGGCTGGGATATTCCGTTAGGGGTTGGGATATATCGTGAGCGTGCCGCTCAGCCCCGGCCGGAGGAGCCAGTGGCCGCTTTTCTCGTCGCGGACGTTCTCGACCTCGGCCCAGACGGGAAACTCCATCCCCACATCCACCAAGGGGCTGACGAAGACGACTTGGCCCTCGAAGGATCGCTCCGCTCCCGGCGGCAGCCGCACCGATAGCACGGCCCGCGCGCCGTCCAATTGGGCGGCCGTGTATTTCTCGGCGCTGAGCATGGCCTCCACGCGGAGCCGATCCATGCGGACGATGCGGAAGACGGTGTCGCCCGGCTTGACCCATTCCCCTTGATGGAAGAACCGCTTGACCACCACTCCCTCGATGGGAGCGATGATTTGATACATTTCCAGTTCTTGTTCGACGGCCTGCAACTCCGCGCGGCGGACATTGACGTTCAAAGCGGAAATTTCCAGATCGTGCTGGGCCTGCTCGATGGCCAGCGCCGTCTTGCCGCGTTCCAAGAGCAGTCGCCGCAACTCGGCCTGCGGGACGGCCCCCGTCGCCTGCTGATTGGCCTCGACGGCCTGCTGGTACTCGGCGTCGGCCACCATGTTGGCCCATTTGGCGTAGCGGACGTTGACGTCGTTGCCGGCCTCCTTTTCGGCCGCCTGGAGCTGATACTGCTTCACGTCCTTGTTCCGCAACAGCACGGCGTCGTCGATCTTGCCCAGAAGCTCGCCCGGCTTGACGGCCCGGCCCTCCACGACGTTGATCTCGATGAGTTGGCCGGCGGCGCGGGCGGGCACCTGGCTCTCGTCGATCAGGGAAACGGGGCAGCCCGTGACCACGATCGCGGACGCATCTTCC
Organism: Thermogutta sp.; assembly: GCA_012798155.1. Taxonomy (GTDB): domain Bacteria; phylum Planctomycetota; class Planctomycetia; order Pirellulales; family Thermoguttaceae; genus Thermogutta. The sequence continues at coordinate 3,178 of JAAZNR010000501.1, forward strand.
GCGGCCTGGGTCTCCGGCCCCAGCACGATCAAGGCGATACTCAGTGCGATCAGCGCCGTTTGCATAGGTTGGATTCGATCCTCGCGTGTCGAGCCGCTTGCGATGCGCCTCGGAACTACGGATGATTGCCGGTACCCCTTCACGGGCTTGCCCGGTCCGTCTTTGAAACGCAGAGGGCGCGGAGGGCGCGGAGAAACAAGAATTGGTAGCCGCAACTCTGCGTTCTCTGCGCTTCCTGCGTTTCGAGCCCTTCATTCCCCGAAGGCCAATACTTTCCAGTTTCCGCCGGGTGGCTGGGGTCGTAGCGTAGCGAAGCCCCCAGTCACCCGTCTTCGCGCCGCTTGCCGCCGCGCGAACGGCTCCGACTCGTTCGGCGAACCCGCGCCGCCGTCTCAAGCACTCCCGGCCGCGCCGCTGCGGTTTCGACGCCGGGGGGCGTCCCACCGCCGCCGGGCTTCCACCGCCGCTCTCACCACAAAGTGAACAGCACTCGGGTACGGATGAAG
>JAAZNR010000502.1 GCA_012798155.1 Thermogutta sp.
CGAATCGCTCCTGCGCATCCCCATCAGCGGTCGCGTGCGGAGTCTGAATCTCTCCGTGAGCGTGGGTATCACGCTGTACGAGGCGTGGCGGCAGAGCGGATGGCAATCGCCCGCCGAGGCGAGCGGCGGCGAATCACCGCCTTGACGCCCCCGCCGGACCGCAATCAACGCTAGGTCGTCGGCTTGGACGCCGGTTTCGAGGGCGTCTTGGGCGCCGACTGGGATGCCGTCTCAGACGCCGGCTTGGATGCCCTCTCAGAGGTCGGTTCGGATGCCGTCTCAGGGGACGGCTTCGAGGCTGACTTCGAGGTCGGCTTGGATGCCGGCTGGGACCGCGGCATGCGGCGTTCGGCAAGCGGCACCTCGGGGTCGAGATCGACGTAGAAGAGGCGGTCCAGGAGCCACTGCAAGCCCGCCACGAGGAGAATCGCCGCGGCCGGCATGAGGTAGCCCGCCCAGTCGTGAAACACACGCTCCGCCAATTCTCGCCCGGCGTACACGTACAACAGGCCGGTCACCGTGATCCGCAGGAAGTTGACCGCCACCGCGATGGGGACCGCCGCCGCCGTCAAGACGATCGATTGCCAGAGGGGGATTCGCACTAGAAACACGTACATCAAGACCAGGGCTGCCAGGACGGTGGCCATCCGCAAGCCGCTGCATTGTTCGACCACGCCCAGCCGAAAGTCTCCCAGGCGGATGAAGTTGCCGCCCTCGGTGGAGGCTTCCAATCCCAGGGTTTGCAGGGCGTAGGCGCCGCTCTTGGCCGCCAGGGTCTGGAGCGGTCCGAGCACGGCTTGCTCCACGGTGAACGGGAGGGGGAACATGAAGAACAGCAGGGCGGCCGCGGGGAGCAGCCGCCGCCAAGCGCCGGCCTCCGCGAAGTACCACACCACGCCCGTCGCCGCCGGTACGAAGGTGTACATCCCCGGCACGTCCAGGCCGAAATAGCCGAAAAGGAGGCGGAGGGCCAACCCCAGGGCGATCAGTCCCAGGGCGAATCGCGATTCCCAGGGGATGCCGCCCGGCGAGGCCGCCGCCGCTTCCACGGCCACGAAGTCGCGGCCGGCCGCCGCGCTATCCCTTGCGGAGGACGATGCGCGGGTCTTGGCGGACGGGGCGGGCTGCATGCCGGCGGATGCCCTCGTTGCAGCGTCTGAAGGCGGTGCCTGCCGGGTCCGCAATCGTGCCCAGAGCGAGGCGGCCGTCCCCCAGATCAGCGCCGCCGCATACAGCAGGCCGGCCGCGGTGCCGGCCGGCGATACCGTGCGTCCCGGCAGGGACCCTGCTTCGCCGCCGGTCGAAGCCGCCGGGGGAGTCGCGGAAATGGCGAAGGCCAGGCCCGCCGCGATCAGCAGCCCGACGAAGACCAGCGCCGCCCATCGCTCGGCCTGGTCTCGGGGGGCGAAAGAAAAAACGTCCACGTGACGGCGGTACCAGATCAGCAGCACGGCGGCCGCGGGAATGAGCAGGCCGTGCGAGTACTGCGGACCCTGCCAGGCCGCGGCCACGTCCTGGAAGTCCGCCCAATAGCCCCAAACCAAAAGGCACAATAACCCCGCCGACCAGGCGGCGGCATGAACCGCCGGGTTGCGCGGTCCGGTCAGGTCCCGAGCTTGGCCGGGGGGCGACGGCTCCATAGGCGAGTGCGGATCAAGGGTTTCGATGAAAGAGTTTCAAAGCGTTTCGATGAAAGAGTTTCGTTGTGCGGCGGAAAGATTTTCCTTGTCCGGCGGTGCGCCGCCCGGCGATCGCCGCGGGCGTCAAGGGACCGCGCCCACGGCATCGGCGACTGGACGGCACTTGAGATCGCTCTTTCCATGATAGTCCGCGGCCCCGTCGATAACGACTGATAACGAGTCGCAAGGGCGAACGGCAACGGCGAGATTCGCGCCCCCAGGCTCGTGCACGCCGTCCACCTCGGGCTGACGCCCGAGGCTCGTGCTATCGCGTTGTGCATGACGTTTTCGCTCTGCACAAGTCCCCCGAGCCACCGGCGTAAGCTGGTGGTGTTATAGCGCAATCCAACGCGATCCGCCGGGGCGAGCCGGCGGGTGGAAGCGGCTAATCATGGGATCAGTCCCCCGCACTGCCGGACAAGCCGGCAGTGGCACCCATGCGGCTGGGGGCTGCGCTCCGCTACGATTCCAGCCCTATTGAACCGTTGCTGCCGGCTGTCTGGGGGCTGCGCTCCGCTACGACCCCAGCCACCCAACCGGTAACGCCAGCCACCCAAGCGGTAACCCCAGCCAGCCAAGCGGCGCCCCAGTCACCCGGATATTTTCTCCGCTACCCAAGCGGCTCCCGAGTCACCCAAGTGCTGCGTTACGACCCCAGTTACCCAAGCGGGCAACGGAAAGCGGGCCGCCGGACCGACTTCAAAAAGAGGCCGTCTTGCGGAGGCGGCAGAGGAAGAAGCCGTCCATTTCCGGGGTCGGCAGGATGCGGACCGCCGAGGCGACGGCCGGATGAAACTCGTGCCCGCCCCAGCATGTCAGGCCCGGCTGGAGGTTTTCCAAGGGCAGCGAGATTGGTTCCGTTTGCATCGCATCGCCCCAGCCGCGGAGGACGGCGTCCACCACTGCCTCGTTTTCCTCGGGGGCGAAGGAGCACGTGCAATAGAGGATGATGCCGCCGACCTTGGCCGCCGCCGCGGCCGAGCGAAGCAGGCCGATCTGCTTTCGCGAGCACTCGGCGATCTTCCGCGGCGACCAACGGGCGAAGGAAGCCGGGTCGGCGACGTGAAACCGGCTCTCGCCCGAGCACGGGGCGTCCAGCAACACGCGATCGAATCGCTCGGGGGTCTTGCGGCCGATGGTGCGGCCGTCGGCCAAATACGTCCGCACGTTGGCGGCTCCCCCCGTCTTGAGAACCGACTGCATCTTGTAGAGGCGTTCGCGAATGACCTCCACGGCGGCAATCCGCCCACGGTTCTCCATCCGCTGGGCCATGAGCAAGGTCTTTCCGCCCGGCGCCGCGGCCAAGTCGAGGACCTCCTCGTCCGGCTGCGGATCGAGGACGTGCACGGCCGCCATGCTGGAAAGGTTTTGCAGATAGATATGCCCCGCCGAGAAAAGCGGCGACCGCACCAATCGCTCGCGGTGTTCGGGGGGAGCGGTGTAGGCGTCGGGCAGCCAGGGGACGGGGGCGAATTCCACGCCCTCCCGCCGCAGGGCCTCTTCCGCTTCCGCGCGATCCGCCCGCAGGCGATTGACCCGAAACCCCACGCGCTTGGGTTCGACCAGGGCGCGGAGCGTGGGTTCGTATCGGTCGGGCGGCACGAGGGCGGCCAAGCGATCCAGAAAGGGCGAGGGAAAGGGGAGGCGGCTCACACTTCCAGCAGTTCGTAGTGGACGTTCCGCCGGCGAGGCTGGTAGCCGGCCTGTTCGATCAATGCCCGCAACTCCCGCTCGCTGGTGCGGAATTGGGTCCCCGCCGCCGCGACCACGTTTTCCTCGATCATCAGGCTGCCCATGTCGTTGGCGCCGAAGCGGAGGGAGAGCTGCCCGACCTGGGCCCCCTGGGTGACCCAACTGGCCTGGATGTTGGGGAAATTGTCGAGGAACAGCCGGGCCGCCGCGAGCATTCCGAGGTAGGCCGCGGCGCCGAGCTTCGGGAGGTGGGCCAGCTCCGTGTGCTTCGGCTGAAAGGTCCAGCAGATGAAGGCGGTGAAGCCGCCGGTCTCGTCTTGCAGCTCGCGGAGGCGGCGGAGGTGCTCGACCCGCTCCGCCGGCGTCTCGATGTGGCCGAACATCATGGTGGCCGAGCCGCGACCGCCCAAGCGATGCCAGGTGCGGCAGACCTCCAGCCAATGGTCGGCATCGACTTTTCCGGGGGCGAGGCGGCGGCGGACGCGATCGACGAGGATTTCGGCGCC
>JAAZNR010000503.1 GCA_012798155.1 Thermogutta sp.
AACGCGGCTCATGCCCAAAACAAACCTTGCAATCGGGAGCGATTCGGGGATCGCCCGCGGCTCACCCGTCGATGGACTGCGGGTCGCAAAGCCGGTCCTCCGGCGGGTAGCTGGAACTTCCTTCGCCGCCCTACTGCACTGATCGCTCCACTCAACTATAACTATACAGCATGCCTCCCCCTTTTTTGAAGCCCTGCCCCCAGATTTCGTGGACGATCCCATCAATAGTGGGGACATGGAGCCACCCGCCAATGGCGCGATCTCTGGTCGGCCGGTCCGAACGCCGCGCCGTTCCTTGCCGCAGGGTGCGAACTGTGCAACAATTGCGTCGGCCCCCAAATTTGCGCCGGCCCCCGAGATGGCCTTACGGTGGGCTGCCCGATCTTGTTTTGATCGTGCTGCGGCCGGGAAGCATCATCCCCAAGAGCGAATGCCCAAGGGGGTTTTTATCGCTGGTGTCTTCCAGATTCCTCCAATTCGATGGGCGTTTTTGCGGAGAACAGGGGCCGGGATTCGCCAAAGCCCTGCGTCCTCAAACTCGGACCGGCAGGTGCGAACCGGCAATCTCTGTCAGAACGGCGAGTCGGATTGGCGACGGCCCGTTCGTCGGGTAGCATGGCTGAGCAGCACGAGTGATGGCTATAGGCCCCCCATGATTGCGTATTGGAGTATTGTGGGCGGAATGTGGGAATAGCGGATGGAAACCGTTTTGCATGAATGATTTTTCCGCGGATTCCGCACCGGGCGATGAGTTACGGGTCGCGGCACGAGATATTGGACTCGAATTGACGGTCCCGCAGTCCCGTTTGCTGGCGGCCTACTGCCGCCTCCTCTGGAGCTGGAACGAAAAGATCAATTTGACGCGGCATACCGACCTCGCCAAATTCGTGCGCCGCGACCTCCTAGACACTTGGGCCTTTGCCCGAGCGATTCAGGCGGACGAAATCGTGCTCGACGTGGGGACGGGCGGGGGCGTACCGGGGATACCCCTGGCCGTTCTGCGTCCGGACGTCCGCGTTTACCTGTGCGAGACCGTGGCGAAAAAGGCCCGCGTAGTCCACGACATCGTCACGCAATTGGGATTGCCGATCCCCGTCTTGCACGGCCGCGTCGAGGAATTCTTGAGCGAAGGACGCTGGGAGTTTCATTCGCTGCTCTTTCGGGCGGTGGCGCCGCTTTCCAAGATTCTCCGCTGGGTCCGCCCCCATTGGGAGCGATTCGACCGGTTGCTGATTCTCAAGGGGCCCCGCTGGGTGGAAGAACGGGGCGAAGCGCGGCATTTCGGGTATTTGCAGGGACTGGCCCTCCGCGTCATGGATCGCTACGAAATCCCGGACACCGCCGCCGAGAGCCTTTTGCTGCAAATTACCCGCAAGGATCGCTGCGGGGAGGGGAAGACCTGCCGCTTGTCTCGGCGCCAATCGCCGGAGACGGCAACCGCGACGTTGATTCCACCGCGAACCGAACCGTCGCCGGATGCGGGGCGGCGTCCCGGCGCGGGACGGCAAAGCCGACGCTCGGGCAAGCCCCCGCGGACGCGGCCGCCCAAGCATTGAGATCGCGATGAGGTCGCGATTTGCCGGCGGGACGTCCGCACCCCCGCGGCGCACGGTCTCTCCTGTCGCTTTCGGTAGCCCGTAAGGCGCTTTCGGTAGTCCCCAAGGCCGGGCGATACGCTACAATTAGGGGGCGGCTCGCGCGATGACTCGGACGGCGAGCAGGCGTACCACGCGGCAGGCTCTTTTTTTCGCGGAAGATCGGCTCTCCCGGCCGGCCGCTCCAGGCTTCCGGTTGTTGTGCGGCGAGGATTCATGGGCTGGCAAGATCGCGACTATTTCCGAACGCGTCACACTGCGTACTCCTCCGGAGGTTGGAGCGGACCGCAGTCCGCCATTGCCTGGATTGTTTTGATCAACGTCATCGTCTACGTGGCGGACGCCTTGACGGACTATCAAATCCGCCGCTGGACCGCCGCCCACGTCGATACCATCAAGCAGCCCTGGCTGTGGTGGCAGTTCGTCACCTACGGCTTCACGCACGAAAAGGCCTTCGACCACATCTTCTTCAACATGTTGACGCTGTGGCTGTTCGGCCGAGAGATCGAATACCTCTACGGCCGCGCGGAGTTCACGAGACTCTACCTGGTTCTGATCACGGCCGGCGGCGTGCTCTGGTCGGTGACCAACACGATCAGCGGCAGTCCCGATATCGGACTGGTCGGGGCCTCGGGAGGGGTGGTGGGCATCTTCCTCCTGTTTTGCCTGCACTTCCCCCGCCGCACCATCTTGCTGTTTTTCTTCTTGCCCGTCCCGGCCTGGGTGGCGGGACTGTTCCTCATCGTGCCGGATATCCTGGGCGCCCTGCAAGTCAGTACCGGAGGGCAAATCGCCTATTCCGTGCATCTTACGGGCGCGATGCTGGCCGCTTTGTACTACCATCAGGGCTGGAATTTCGGACGGATGTTGGAGGCCCTCGGCCGACAAAAGATCGTCGACCGCTGGCACATGTGGACGCAGCGGCGGCCCCGCCTGCGGGTTCGACGACCGCAAGACGAGATATTCCCCGGCGATGACGAAAGCGAGGAAGACGAGGCCTTCGAAAAACTGCAACGGGAAGTCGATCGGATTCTCGACAAGATCGCGAGGGAAGGCACGGAGAGCCTGACGCGGCAGGAACGGCGGACGATGCAACGGGCATCCCAACTCTTCCGCGAGCGCCTCTCGGGAAAGCGCTGATCTCGCCCGGCAGTGGCACCCGGCGTCCGGTCGGTCCGCTACACTCACGGCCGGGTGGCCGGGGGGAAAGGCCGTTGGCAACTGGGCGGCAGAGGGAAAAAGCTGCCTGGCCGGGGCAAAAGCTGGGTGGCCGAGGGAAAAGTCGGGTGGCTGGGGTCGTAGCGGAGCGCAGCCCCCAGACGCCAGTCACTCGGCCACGACAGAGCACGGCCCTCCATGACGACGTGCATTTGACTTTCAGCCCCTGCGGTCAACAATGATATCACCTTTGGGCATGTCGCCTTGCGGTCCGCCCCCGTTTTCGGCGGCGGTCGCGTCTTTCCTAAAAAACGTGGATTCGGAGAACGCCCCATGGCAGCTCCATCGTACCCGCGTCGGGAATTCGTGCGTCGGTCGGGCATCTTGGGCGGGGCCGCGTTGGTCTCCGGCGGTTGGCTCTCCCCGGACCGTGCCCCTGCGGCTGAGGATGCCTTGCCGGAACCTCGCCCTTTGCCTCGGCGGACCCTGGGTCGGACCGGCGAGCGACTGACAATCTTGACGTTGGGAACGGCCCCTTGCGGAAACTCCAAGGACATGTCGTTCGAGGATATCGCCGAGGTCGTGCACACGGCGATCGACCTGGGAATCAATTCCATCGACACGGCGCCGGCCTACATCAAGGCCGAGGAAGGGGTGGGACTGGCCATGAAGACCCGCCGCAAGGAGGTCTTCCTGGCAACCAAGGTCCCGGCCGATACCGTGGAAGAAGGCGAAAGGTCCTTGGCCCGCTCGCTGAAGCTCCTGCAAACCGATTATGTGGATTTGCTGTATTACCACAGCGTGGGCAATCGCAAGGTCGAGGGGGCCCTGGACGCGGAGGGCGTTTTCACGTGGCTTGTGCGGCAAAAGGCGGCCGGCAAGTGCCGCTACATCGGGATTTCCGGCCACCATCTGCCGGGGCGGTTCGCGCAATTCCTGGAAACCGGCGAGGTGGACGTCCTGCTGGCCGCCGTGAACTACGTCGATCGCCACACCTATAACTTCGAGGAGCAGGTCTTGCCCGTCGCCCAAAGGCACGACGCGGGCATCATCGCAATGAAGGTGCTGGGCGGGGCCGATCCCGCCAAGGGCAGCTATGCCAATCCGCGCTCCACCGGGATGTTGGTCGGCGACAAGGTGGGACCGGCGATACGATACGCACTCAGCCTGCCCGGCGTGTGCAGCGTCAACCTCGGCATCAATACCGTCGAGCAACTCCGGCAGGACATCGCCTATTTCTATGAGGACGCTCCGCTGTCCGAGCAAGAGACGGCGCCCCTCTTGGCCGAGGGCAAGACCTTGGCCGAGAGGTGGGGCGCCCATTTCGGACCGGTAACCGAGCCTCCGCGGAGCTGACCGAACCGCCCTCGATTCACGCTTTCTAAAGGGGTGCGAACCGCCGTCCGACTACCGGCGATACGGGCCGGGTGGCTGGGGTCGGAGCGGAGCGAAGCCCGCAGACGCCAGTCACTCGGCCACGACGGCGCACGGCCCTCCAGCGCGCCGAGTGGGCGGGGGAAGACTCGGGTAGCCGGGGAGAAAAGTTGGGCGGCCGGGGGGAAGAGTCGGGTGGCTGGGGTCGTAGCGGAGCGCAGCCCCCAGACGCCGGCCTTCGCATCGCTTCCCGGGACGTGAACGCCTACGATTCACGTTTGGCGAGGGCCGCGC
>JAAZNR010000504.1 GCA_012798155.1 Thermogutta sp.
CCGGGGAGGCTCGTCGATTCAGCGGCCTGGAAACCTGGGGAAACCGCAACGGTCAAGCAGGCGCGGCGCGCAATGCAAGCGGCGTAAGCTATTGTTGACATGGACGAAGCCCCTCCGCTAAACTGCTAGTTTTGTCTGACGCGCGCCTCGCCGAAGTAAACGTCCAGGGCGCCGTCCGAACCTTTTCGGCCGGTCGCATTCCGGGCCGCGAGGGAGCAGGATCGACATCCGCCCGGCCGACGGAATCCGCAGACGAAACGGCGGCCCAAGAGGTCGAAAAGCCGGTACGGAAACCGGTGACCGGGGTGAAAGGATTGCGCACACTATCGCCGGTCGCGGAATCGGGAACGGCGGCTCTTTCGGATCGCGTTGGAGGGACGGGCGTATCGGAATCCCAGCGGGCGGCATCTTCGCTCCCGCCGGGTAAGGGTACCGTGAGGGTTTAGCTTCAGTGGAAATGTTAGGAACAAAGTGAGGGTCCCTATGACAGCCGGAAAATGGAGTGCATGGTTGGGTCGCGGGCTTGCCCTGCTCGCGGCGGTCGCGGTCTTCGCGATGACCTGCGGGTTCGGCGCCGTGGCGTCGGCTGAGGAAGCCGCCGCGGAAAGCGTCGCCCCCACCGGGTCGAGCTGGTGGGTTTTCTTCCCCTGGGTCATCGCCCTGGGCGGGGCGATCGTGGGCCTCTTCTTCGCCTGGCGGTTCTTCCAGGAGATGCTGGCCTCCGAAAAAGGCGATTCCCGCATGGAAGAGATCGCCGGCTACGTCCGCGAGGGCGCCAACGCCTACTTGTACCAGCAGTACAAGATCGTGGCGCTGTTCTTCGTGGTGATCTTCGTTTTGCTGGCCATCGCCGCCTTCGGCCTGCACGCGCAGAGCACGTGGGTTCCGTTCGCCTTTCTGACGGGCGGTTTCTTCTCCGGGTTGGCCGGCTGGTTCGGCATGAAGACGGCCACCTGGGCGAGCAGCCGCACGGCGCAGGGTTGCCGCAAGTCGCTCAACGAGGGCCTCCGCGTGGCCTTCCGCAGCGGGGCCGTGATGGGCCTCACCGTGGTCGGCTTGGGACTGCTCGATATCTGCCTCTGGTTCGCGATCCTGTATTGGGTCGTGTACTGGCTGGGGTATCAGATGTCGCTGGAACAGATTACGGTGACCATGCTTTGCTTCGGCATGGGCGCCAGCAGCCAGGCGTTGTTCGCTCGTGTCGGCGGCGGGATCTTCACCAAGGCCGCCGACGTCGGCGCCGACCTCGTCGGCAAGGTCGAGGCCGGCATCCCCGAGGACGATCCCCGCAACCCCGCCGTGATCGCCGACAACGTGGGCGACAACGTGGGCGACGTGGCGGGCATGGGCGCCGACCTGTACGAATCCTACTGCGGTTCGATCCTGGCCACCGCGGCCTTGGGCGTGGCCGCCTTCGCCACCGGGGACTTGCTCCCCGCCTCCGTGCTGGAAAAGATTTCCGCGGGCTCGCTTTCGCTGGACGTTGCGCGGCTCAACTACCAACTCAGCGCGATGTTCCTGCCGATGGTCTTGGCGGGCGTGGGCATCCTCCTCTCCATCCTCGGCATCTACGCCGTGCGATCCGATGAGGACGCCACCCAACGGACCTTGCTCAAGGCCCTGGCTCGAGGGATCAACCTCTCCACGGCGGGCATCGTGGTCGTCACCTTCATCTTCACCTTCTGGCTGATGCCGGACTTTTGGACGGTCTCGCTGAGCGTGATCACCGGTCTGGTCGCCGGCTGGTTGATCGGCAAGTGGACCGAATACTCCACCAGCGACGAATACACGCCGACCAAGAAGTTGGCCGAGCAGGCCCTCACCGGCCCCGCCACGGTCATCATCGGCGGCATCGCCGACGGCATGAAGAGCACCTGGTTCCCCGTGATCGTGGTCAGCGTGGCCACGCTGCTGGCCTTCGGTTTCGCCGCGCAAGGCAACTTCTACGACGTGACGTGGTTCGCGATGGGCCTCTACGGCGTGGGCATCGCGGCGGTCGGCATGCTCAGCACGCTGGGCATCACCCTGGCCACCGACGCCTACGGCCCGATCGCCGACAACGCCGGCGGAAACGCCGAGATGTCGCACCTCCCGCCGGAAGTCCGACAACGCACCGACGCCCTGGACAGCTTGGGCAACACCACGGCGGCGACCGGCAAGGGCTTCGCCATCGGTTCCGCCGCGCTGACCGCCTTGGCCCTCCTGGCCGCCTACGTGGAAGAGGTCCGCGTGGGCTTCGATCGCTGGGCGCACTCGGCGTTGGTCTCGGCCGAGCCGGGGCTGTACAAACTTTCCGACCGCTTCGTGGGCGAAGTCGGCAAGGAAGAGGACGCCTCCGGCAAGCCCAGGATTCACGGCTACTTGATCTTCCCGTCCACGGTCGCCGATCCCCTCATCGCCGACGAGTGGAAAGAGCTGGACGCCTCCCAAGGCCCGGTTCCCATCCCGGAGGGAATGCTCGAGGAATTCACGGACAAACCCAAGGGGATCGAGCGGCAGCGGCTCCAGTTCACCAAGACCAAGTCTCCCCTGGTCCGCATCGATCGCGCCACGATGCCGGACTTCGCCAATTACTACGAAGCCCATCTCATGAACCCCAAGGTCTTGGTGGGCGTACTGATCGGGGCCATGGCGGCCTTCCTGTTCAGCGCCTTGACCATGAAGGCCGTGGGTCGCGCCGCCTACCGCATGGTGGAGGAGGTGCGGCGGCAGTTCCGCGAGAAGCCGGGCATCATGGAGGGCACCGAGAAGCCCGACTACGCCGGCCCCGTGCGGATCAGCACCCAGGCCGCCCAGCGCGAGATGATCGTCCCCTCCGTGCTGGGATTGCTCACGCCCGTCATCGTGGCCCTGCTCTTGGGCGTGGCCGGCGTGATGGGTCTGTTGATGGGCGCCTTGTCGGCCGGCTTCTGCATCGCCGTCTTCATGGCCAATGCCGGCGGAAGCTGGGATAACGCCAAGAAGTACATCGAGCGCGGGGCCTTCGGCGGCAAGGGGACCGATGCCCACAAGGCCGCCGTCGTCGGCGATACCGTCGGCGATCCGTTCAAGGACACCAGCGGCCCCAGCCTCAACATCCTCATCAAGTTGATGAGCATGGTGAGCGTGGTGGCGGCGGGCTTGGCCGTCCGTTACAGCCTGGCCGCCCTGGGCTGGTTCTGATGACCGATCGGCCGGGCAGCGATGTCCGGCATGTCGTGCAACAAATGCGAGCCGCCGGCGCAAGCCGGCGGCGTTTTTTCTGCGTCTGGGGGCTTCGCTCCGCTACGACCCCAGCCACCCCGCCGGCGACGTGCCGGATTCGCGGCGGGCTGGTACAATAGATGAGATCGGCGGTGACGGCAGGCGCGGGACGGGAGGACGGCCTCTTGCCGATCTCCGCGGTTTGGCCCGACCTGCCCTCGACGGAGAAGCAGCGCCGCGCCGGCGAAAGACGGACTCCGCCCTCGAAGACCTCGCTCGTCCCCATGAAACTACCCCCGGAAGGCGCCCTTTGGCTGATTCGGCTGCGGTGGATCGCGGCGGGGGGGGTATTTCTCGCCGGCTATTTGGCGTCCTCCGTGTTGGGCGTCCTGGAATCGGCCGCCCCCATCTACGGCGTGGGAACCTTCCTCCTGCTCTACAACCTGGCCTTCGCGTGGCTGCTTTGGGAACACAATCCCTTGCAGCCTTTGCGGCCGGAAAACAGCATCTTCGCCCAGGCCATCCTGGATTTGGCGTCGCTGACTCTGCTCTTGTATTTTTCCGACATCTCGCGGAATCCCTTCATTATCTATTACGTATTTCACATGATTATCGTGGGGCTGTATCTGCGGGGTTATCAGCCGTTCCAGGTGGCCGGCGTGGCGACGATCCTGCTGGGGCTGGTGATGTCGCTGGAGTACGCGGGCCGGCTGCCCCGCTTTCCCTTGCGTTTCGGCGGGGAGGGGGACCAGCCGTTGCACGGCCTGCAAGTGCTGGGGGTCTACCTGGCGGTTACCAGCAGCATTTGGATGGCCGTCTATTTCACGACCTCCATCCGCCGCTACGTGGATCGCGCGCACGCGGAGCTGCGGCAGAAAGAGAAGATGCTGGGCATCGGGCAGTTGGTGGCCGGCATCGCTCATCAAATCGCCAATCCGCTGGATGGCGTGCAAAACTGCCTCCGCCGCATCGGCGAGGGCGTCAAGGACAATCCCCGCCTCACCGAGTACGTGCAACTGATGACGGAGGCCTTGGAGCGGATCGAGCGGACGGCCAGGCGGGTGCAGGCCTTCGCCCAGCCGCGGGGCGTGGTTCTGGGGAAGACCGACGTCAACGCCGCCGTGGAGGGCACCTTGGCCATGCTCGGGCCGCAGATCGGAGGCGGCATCCGCGTCGCCAAGGACCTCCGCCGGGTACCGCCCGTCCTGGGCGACATGTATACCATTCAAGAGATCGTCTTCAATCTGTGCACCAACGCCTTGGCCGCCATGCCCGACGGCGGTACGCTGACCGTTCGCACTCGGGCCCTCGGCACCCAGGACGACGACCAGATGAACTCGGTGGCGATCGACGTGATCGACACGGGCGTGGGGATTCCGTACGTCAACTTGGAGCGGATTTTCGAGCCGTTCTTCACCACGCGGGCGGAGGCCGGCGGGACCGGTCTCGGCCTGGGATTGTGCCGCATGATGATTTCCGAGATGGGCGGCCGAATCGACGTCCGCAGCGCCCTGGGCCAAGGCACCACCTTTACCGTCGTCTTGAACGCCTATCGCGAAGCCGGCCGCCAGCCATGAGAATCTTGATCGTCGATGACGAGAAGATCAAACGCGTGACCCTGGCGGACGACCTGGCCGCCCGAGGGTATGAGGTGGATACCGCCGCCGACGGCGAGGAGGCCCTGGAGCGGCTTCGCGACCGGCCCTTCGACGTGGTCGTGGCGGACGTCAAGATGCCGCGGATGGACGGCCTGGAGCTGCTCCGCCGCATCAAACAGGGCGAGCAGGCTCCCGCCACCGAGGTCATCATGATGACCGCCTACGGCAGCATCCAGTTGGCGGTCGAGTCCATGAAGGCCGGTGCCTACGATTTCATCACCAAGCCCTTCCACAACGAGGACTTGTTCCCCTTGCTGGCGCGGCTGGAAGAGAAGCGCGGCCCGGCGGCCCTCCGCGCCCCCCCTTCCGAACCCGTCGGCGCGGAGATCGATCGCGAATTGATCGGCCGTTCCGCCGCCGTGAGCCGGATCAAGAAAATGATCGAAATCTGCACGCGGACCGACGCCAACGTGCTCCTGTGGGGCGAAACCGGCGTCGGCAAGGACCTCATCGCGCAGACCATCCACCGGCATTCCCACCGCCGCGAAAAACCCTTCGTCAAGGTCGGATGCACGCTCTTCCCCTCGCATCTTATCGAAAGCGAGCTGTACGGGCACGAGCGCGGCGCCTTCACGGGGGCGGATCAGCGGCGGATCGGCCGATTCGAACTGGCCCAGGGCGGCACGCTCTACCTCGACGACGTGGACGACATCCCCTTGGAGCACCAGGCCAAGCTGCTCCGCGCCATCGAGGAAAAGGTCTTCGAGCGCGTCGGCGGGACGGAATCGATCCACGCCGACGTGCGGATCGTCGCCTCCACCAAGAGGAATCTCTTGCAGAAGGTGGGGGAAGGCACGTTCCGCCAGGACCTGTATTATCGCTTGGACGTGCTGCGGATCAGCATTCCGCCGCTGCGGGAGCGGAAGGAAGACATCCCCGCCTTGGCGGAGCATCTCCTGCGGCGCATCGCCAAGGGTCGGCCCTTCCGCATCGAGCCGGACGCCGTGGCGGCGTTGTTGGAGCACGATTGGCCGGGCAACATCCGCGAACTCAATCACACCCTGGAACGTGCGTACCTGCTCGGCTCGGAGCATATCACGGCCGACCTCATTCGTTCCCAAATCACCCCTTGGCCGGAACGCAACGGCAGGGGCGAACGCCCCGCCGGCGGCAGCTTCCAGGAGACCATCGAGCAGACGGAACGGGAGCTTCTGGAGGCGGCGCTGAGGGAGGCGGGAGGGAATAAATCGGCGGCCGCGGCGGCCCTGGGCATGAAACCCTCCACCTTCCGCGATAAACTGGCCAAGTACGGC
>JAAZNR010000505.1 GCA_012798155.1 Thermogutta sp.
CGGCCCGGTCGCACACCGGGCACGCCGACAGGCGTCGCCGCGCGGCGTGATCGTCCCGTTCCCATGCCGGGATTGTCGCTCCCGGTCGCCCATTATGTCCTCGAAAGAGCGTGCATGACAAGCGATTTGCGCGGTCCGCGATCGCTTCTTGCTACTCTCGACCGGCAGGAAGGGCGGGATTGGCGGAGGGGCGGAAAGGGCGTTCCTCGCGGGGCGTGCGTCCAAGGGTAGCGTCCTGGAGGGCCGCGCTCGGCGCGGCCGTGCGGTGGAGGGCCACGCTCCCTCGTGGCCCAAAGTCCGAAGAGACGGAGATTCTTGCCTCGATCGCGGCCGCCATGAAGCGCGTCCCTCCACGGGTAACGGGATGAAGGGCCGGCGGTCAAACCACGCAGCGGAGGGCAAGGCTCCGTGGTGGGCCAAAGCCACACAAGCCGAACATAACGAACGCGAAAAAGCGGACGCGGCGGAGCGCGTCCCTCCAAGAGTCTCGTGGAACGACCGCCGCGCCGCCGGGCGGGCAAAGCGGTTCGAACGTGGAGCGGCATCCCTTGCGGCTGCGCCGGAGATGCGTCCCGGAACGATGCTGAACGAAAAGTCTTTAGCCCGCGGCACCGATGACGGAATCTTCCGCCGGGAAGGAGCGAAAACGTTGCGGTCGCACGAAAATCCGCCCTCCCAAGGTCCAATCGCGAGGCAGGTCCTCTCCGTTTCCCAGCTCCACGGTAAAAATCTCACCCGATTCCGCTTGCAGCCAAAGCCGCTCACGAGCCCCGGCCGCATGCACGCGGAGAATCTTGGCCCAAAAGCCCTCGGAGTCGGCGTTCCCGCCGAGGGCGAACTCGTGGGGCCGCACGAAGACCACGGCCCGTTGTTGCGGCGTCGAATCCGCCAGCGCGGCGTCGGCCGTGCCGAAAACGATCCGATCTCCCACCCGCCGTCCGGAAAAGCGGTTGACCGCGCCGACAAACTCGGTGACGAAGGCCGTCCTGGGGCGGTTGTAAACATCCTCCGGGGTGCCGACTTGCTCGATCCGCCCGTCATTCATGACCACCACTTCATCGGCCAGTTCCAAGGCCTCGTCCTGGTCGTGCGTGACGAAGACGCTCGTCAAGCCGATCTCGTCATGCAATCGCCGCAACCATGCGCGGAGCTGCCCGCGAACCTTGGCGTCCAAGGCCCCGAACGGCTCATCCAGCAGCAGCACTCTGGGTTCCACCGCCAAGGCCCGCGCCAGTGCCACCCGCTGACGCTGCCCTCCCGAGAGTTGGTGCGGGTAGCGATGACTCATTTGTTCGAGCTGAATCAAGCGCAAGAGGGCGGTCACGCGGTCGGCGACGGCTTGATCCGAGAGGCCCAGGCGGCGGCGCCGCACGCGTAGCCCGAAGGCGATGTTCTCGAAGACCGTCATGTGCCGAAACAGGGCGTAGTGCTGAAACACGAACCCCACCTCGCGCTGCCGGGGGGAATGCGAGAGCACGTCGCGGCCGTCGAAGAGGACCGCGCCCTCGCCCGGATCCGGGTTCTCCAGCCCCGCGATGATGCGCAACAGCGTGGTCTTTCCCGATCCGGAGGGTCCGAGGAGGGCCGCCAGTCGCCCCGACTCGACGGTCAGCGACACGCGATCCAAGGCCCGAAAACCGCCGAACGTCTTTGATACACCGCGAATCTCGATTCTCATGGCGTGCTCTTCCGTTGCGATGGGGTCCTGTGCGGCCGGCGATCCGACTCGTAGGCCCTTTCCATGACCCTCTTGGAGATCAGGGAAACCAGGGCCGCGACGGTCAGCAGGGATGCCACCGCAAAGGCCGCGGAAAAACGGTACTCGTTGTAAAGGATCTCCACGTGCAGCGGCAGCGTGGTGGTCAAACCGCGAATGTGGCCGGAGACCACGGAGACCGCCCCGAATTCGCCCATGGCGCGGGCCGTGCAAAGCACGATTCCGTAGAGCAAGGCCCACCGGACGTTGGGCAAGGTCACATGCCAAAAAATCTGGAAGCCGTTGGCGCCCAGCAGGCGGGCGGCCTCTTCCTCTTCCGTCCCCTGCGCTTCCATGATGGGAATCAACTCCCGCGCGATCATGGGCAGGGTTACGAACGCCGTGGCGAGAACGATGCCCGGCACCGCGAAGATGATCTCGATCCCCCACCGCGCGAACATCCCGCCCAGCCAGGCATGGCGGCCGAACAACATGACCAGCAATAACCCGGCCACGACGGGCGATACGGCAAAGGGCAAATCGATCAGGGAAACGAGGATATTGCGTCCGCGAAAGCGATGCTTGCCCAAACACCA
>JAAZNR010000506.1 GCA_012798155.1 Thermogutta sp.
TAGGCCTCCACGGTCAACAGGACCTCGTCCCCGGTCTGATAGCGGGCATGATCGGTCTGAACCACGAACCGCTTCTGCGTGCCCAGGACGTGCCGCATGGCCAAACGGTGAATGAGCTGCCCCCAGAATCGACGGTAGTACCGCTCTCCGTATTTGCGCCGCAGCCGCCACCATTCATTGAAACCGACATAGACGACTTCCCCTCGCCCGTAGCGCTGAAGCGCGACGATGGGCTGAGGCGTCTTGCCGTCCAGGCACATGTCGGTGGGATGCGAGGCCAGGACGCCGGCCAACGGGCGGACGCGCTCCACGGGATAATACCACGGCACGCTGCCCAGATTGGCCCAGGCCTTTTCGTTCTCTTCGGGGGTTTCGCCCAATTGCATGAAATCGGTGAGCGCCGCTTCCGGCGTGCGGATCAGCGTGAACGGACGATCACGCAATCGCGCTTGCGGTGATAGCTGCACCGGCAGCATCGGCGCCAGGGGCGACCGGGCCCACTCCCCGGGGCCGAATCTGGGGCCGGCCAAGAAGACCAGTCCGCCGCCGAAGCGAGACACGAACTCCTCCAACTGTCCGCAGAAACCCTCCGTCAAGAGATCCGCCGGCACGTCGCTGAGGATCACCACGTCGTGAGAGAAGAAGTCCTTGCGCGGCATTCGCAACACGGGCAAAAACAGCGGATTCCGTTCGCGGACTTGAGGGTCGGCCGAGCGCAGGAAGGTACGGAATCCCTCCGGGCCGACCAGGGGATCACGGTGAAATACCTCCTTGATAAACCGCCATTCCCAGCTCGGTTCATCTTCGATGAATAACAGCCGCAGGAAATAATCGCGGACGTAGTTGTCGCGAACGACGCGGTTGTTCTCCGTCACGCTTTCCTCCGGCAGGGAATCCACCTCCGCCAGAAACTCGTAGCGGCCTACCGCGGACGGTGTGTAATGAAAATCCAGATCGCGGACCTCGTCCGTCAATGTGACGGTTTTCTCACCGATGGGCAGGGCCGCCGCGTCCGCCGGGGCATCGCCGCTCGCCGCGACCGAGGACGGCGACTCCGTCTCCGCGGTTCGATATGGTCGAACGGACAGGCGGACCGTCACCTCTCGCCCGGCCGACATCCGATTCCTGAGCGTCAGGCGGATCGACGCGGTTTCGCCTTTTTTCATCAGCGGCGGCACTTGCATTTCCAGGGCAAGATCTTCCGTTTCGGCCTTGCCCAACCCCACCGTGTAAATGGGAACGCCGAGGCTTGCCTGGACGGACTCGGGCGAGGCGCCGGCGTTCTGATTGAAGTCGCTGAAAACGACCACGGCGGCCGGCTCGCGACCGCTCTTGCGGCGTGCCAAATCGGCCAGGGCCGCCCCCAGGGCGGTAACACTGCCGCTCGCCGAGAGCCCTTGCCCAATCATCCGGGCGTCCTCCGCCGCGGAACCTCTTCCCTTCTCGCCGTCTCCCAGGTCCAAATAGTCCACGCCGTCGGGGCGGCTGAAGCGGAAAAGACGCACACGGCAGCGCCGCCGAAGTTCCCGCAAGAATGCCCCGTCGTCCGCCGCAAACAAACCGCGGAGCAAGTCCAAGCGCGAAGGTGAATGGACGCCCGCCGCCGAATCTCCGCCCCCCGGCGAGGTCGCGGAATCCCCAAGCGATGCACGCGCCAGGGGCGCCAACTCCGCGGCTTCTCGGGGCGACCAGGCGTCGCGAATCGCCATGCTTTGGGTATCGTCCAGCAGCAGCCAGACCGCGGGACGGATCGGCTTGGCCAGGCGAACCACGGCCACCGGCTCGGCCAGAATCGCCACCACAAAGACTAACGCCGTTGCGCGGAGTACGGTCAGCGTCAAGCGTGTCAGCGGCCGAGCACATTTTTGGCGGCGGTAGTAGAAATACACGGCCCAGGCGATGACTGCCGCAACCGCGATCGCAAGCCGGCCCCATCCGTTCTGGACCCAGGGCGCCGTCAAGCCGATTTGGACGTCTTCGATGCTCCCGGAAGGAAGCCCGAGGAGGCGAGCAAGGATGGCGGAGGCGTTCATGGCCGCTCCTCCCGCCGAGGAAAGGCAAGGAAGAGGGATTCCGCCATGAGAAAGAGCACGCCGGCGAGAATCAAGTATCGCCACGGTCCCGGCGATTGCGGGCGATCGGCGGGTTCCCCCGTCACCGAGGCGATCGCCTTTCCAAAGGCCTCCTGCAGCGCCGCTTGATCGAGGTATTGCAGGTCGGACTCCTCGGCGGGAGAGCCGGCCGCGAACCGCATTTCCGCGCGCGGTGTGGCGAGGGCCGCTCGGCCGCCGGCCTGAGGCGCCGTCGCGCCATCCAACCATTGGAGCCGGTATTCCCCCTGCCGCGGCAACGCCCCGATCTCCACTCCCCATTGGCGAGGGCCTAGCGCACTCACCGCAAGCGGCTCCGGCGTTCCATCCGGCTTGATCATCCGGCATAGGTCGCCGCGGAACGCAGCGGGAATCAATACGGTCAGGGAGTCGTTCGTCGAAACGTTCCGCCTGTCCAAGGTTTCTTCAATCAGGCGGCGACACAAGCGATCCAGAACGACGACGGCGGGCGTGGCGGCGAGGGTATTCCATTCCCGAGCAATGCCGCTGGCCAGAAAAAGCACCTTTCCCCGTCCCAATTGCCGTTCGATGAGAAAGGGCGAACCGTTGGTGAATCGGGCCGTAATCCGCGGCGCGGACGCAACCTCCCCTTCGTCGCCGACGCGCGGGATGCCATGCTGTACAGCGAGGCTTCCGGCGTCTCCGGGTTCGGTTGCGGCAGGCGATCTCGGCGCGGACGTCGCGAGCGTCGGCGTCCGCTGTTCGTTCCGCCAATTCAACCAAGGTTCGATCGAGGCCGGGGGGATCGCGTTCGAGGCCGCCGTGATCGGATTTGCCGACGGAACCACCCGGGCGGCGTCCAGGTCCGGCTCGACGATTTGAAAGAAATAGGGCGTGTGATAGAGGGTGGAAAGCTCCTCTCCGGTCATGCCCTCGATGCGGAAACACTCGTCTTGGAGCGAGGCCGCATCCCATTGCAAAACGCCCTCCAAGCCCGCACCGTTTGCCGAACGAGCGTCGAAAGGAACGGGCTGCAGGGGAGTCGGTAACACCGGCAGCCCCGCCTCCCAAGTATCGCGAGTCCATGCGGCCGGGTCGAACTCGCCCCCCGCCGCAATCAGCACATTCCCCCCGAGACTCGCGTACTCGGCCAAGAGGGCGGCCGCCTTACCCGGCGCTCGAACCCCCGCCACGACAACCAGTCTCGCCTCGGCCAACAGCTCTCGACTCAGTCGATCCATCGTGACGGCCGTCAACGGCCGATCCATGGTCGCCGAATCCTCGCCCTCGCTTGCCGCCAACAGCCGGCGGAGTAGATAGGTCTCCCCGAAACGCTCCTCGGCGAAATCTTCATCTTGCCCGACTTGATCGACGAAGATCGCGGGAAATTGCGAAAACACGGGGACGAGGACGGTCCGCGAGTCATCGGCGGCCAAGGCGTCAGGGGGGAGGACCGCCCTCGCCGTGATCCATTCCACGCCCTCCGCGGCGGAGGTCTCCGGCAAGGGCACGGGCGGAAAGAGTACCTCCCGCACTTGATTTGGTTGGAGGTCCACCACCTGCGAGGCCGCCGGTACGCCGTCGATCAGCAACTCCACTTGCACCCCCTGCCGCGGCCGCGAGCCGGAAAACCCGATCTGCGCCACGAAAACCGCCGCATCCCGCCGCGTGCAGAACCGGTCCCGCAAGTACAAGGCTTGAACCCAGGCATTGCTTGGCGCGGAGGGCCGGATCGTCCGTACTTCGAAGGTGCGGCCGAGCCTCCGTACCGCGCTTCGCAGACCTTGATCGCCCCAATTCGTCCGCTGGCAATCGGAAAAGACGATGATTCGCTTGGTCGCGGGACTGGGGACCCGGCGGCCGGCTTCGGCGGCGTGCTCCAGAGCTTGAACGAGGTTGGGCGTGCGATCGACGGCGGGTATCTCTCGGAGCGCGGCCGCGGCGTCGTCGATCTCCGGATAGGCCCCCAGCAACCATTCGCGGGGCGAGCCGGCGGCGGCGATGACGGTCGCGCGGCTTCCCCCGGGCAATCCCCGCAAGAACGCCTCGGCCTGCCGCTTGGCATCGTCGAGCAGGGAGCCGTCAAGCTCGCCGTAGCCCATGCTAAGGCTGTTGTCCACGATGAGCACGGCATGGACGCCGGCGGCCGGGTCGAAGGCGGTTTGCCCCGGCCGGTACGGCCGTGCCATGCCCAAGGCGAACAAGATCAGAAATGCTCCCCGCATCAGCAGGAGCAGCAGATCGCGAAGTTGCAGCATCCGGCGGCTGCGGCGGACGGCGTGCAAGAGAAACTCCATCGCCGCCCAGCGGACGACGCGATAGCGCCGCCGGTGCATCAGGTGGACGGCGGTCAAACCGGCAACCGCGATCACCCCCCCGAGCAGAAACCACGGCGCCGCAAACATCGTTCCCTCTTCCCCATGAAGATACTACGAGCGAGTCACGAAATCCGGGACCGTACCCTTTCGACAACCGCGGGCCGCGCCATCGAGAATCTGCGGGCCGCGTCCTCGAGAATCCCCGGCGGAAAACGGACTAAGGCACCGGGGTTGCAAACTGTTTTTCCAGGGTCTCGATTCGTCCTTCCTGCAAGATCGGCAAGTAACGGTTGGGAATGGCCAGCACGAAGCAGCACACCGCCGTCATGTAGAGATCGCCGGGCTTTCCGCCCACGTGCCCATGCGCGGACCACATGCCGTCGCGGGCCGGGTTTTGCGGATCCTCGATCTGCGAAGCGACCACGGCGTCCCGCAGCAGCGGATAGCATTCCCGCCACGGCTCGCCTCCGACTTGGTAGAGCGCCTGGGAGACGTAGTAAAGCGTGTACGGATCGAAGGGGGCCCGCCTTTCCCGCCGCGCCCGCTCCGGCGAAGCGGCCTCGCGCACGGCTTTGCGAAGGACCTCGACGTTCTTGCCGATTCGCCAATCATCGTATTGACCGAACTCCTGAAGGCAGACCACGCCCGCCGCGGCCATGGCCGCCGAGGGATTCCCCCCGCCGCGCGTATACGTGAATTGGCCGGCGTGCCGCTTCTGCTCTTCTTCCGGGGCGTCGCGCGAGCAATTCGAGGGCGTGTAGTGCTCCCGCACGCTGCGGATGGCCGCCTGAATCACACTGGGAGGGACGTCCAGGCCGCTATCGACCGCGCTCCGCAAGGCCAATGCCTGCATGACCGCCAAACTCAGATCGTGGCCTTGCCGCTGCCGGACCGCCACGTAATCCCACCCGCCGTCCTCGCACTGGGTGTCGGCAATCAGCCGAAGCGCGCGATCCAGAGTAGGCCCCAGCCGGGGATCGCGCGTCATTCCGTAGGCCTGTCCCAGCACGAAGGTGGACAGCCCGTGATTGTACACGCCGCGGCGAGGCTCGGCGATGTTGAGCAGTCCGGAGGTGTCCGCGCCGCGGATCACATAATCCATCGCGCGGCGAACGTGCCCGCCGTATTCGCCTCGGTCCGGCAGGTGCCCGGCCGCCAGAAAGGCCAGCACGCCGGTACTGACCAGCCCCAAATCGTCGGACGTCCAATTCCCCTGCGGGCCCTGATTCCTCGCCAACCAGCGGAGACCGCGGTTCAGTGCCTGCTCGCTCGCCGGAGTAATCTCCCATTCATCGGCCGAGGCGGTCAACGTCCCGA
>JAAZNR010000507.1 GCA_012798155.1 Thermogutta sp.
AGGCGGCGGCGTCATCTGGTGCTTCAGAATGCGTTCGACCACCGTCCCCTCGGCGAACGGGGCACGCCCCGTCAAGGCAAAGAAAAAGGTACAGCCCAACGAGTAGATGTCCGCGCGGCGGTCGAGCGAACCGCTCTGCATGGCCATTTCCGGGGCCATGAAATCGACGCTTCCCAGAAGACCGTCCTGGGGCTGCGAGCCGGCGGCACGTTCGCCTTGAATCAGCCGGGCCATTCCCAGGTCCAAAATCTTCACCACCCCCTGGGCGTTAATCAGAAGGTTGGCCGGCTTGATGTCGCAGTGCAAGATGCCCCGCTCGTGTACGTGGCTCAGCCCCTCCGCGCATTGGCGGATGACGTCCGCGGCCTCCGGAATGGGCAACGGCCCGTGCGCATTTACCAACTCTTGCAGGCTTTCTCCTTCCACGTACTCCATGACCAGATAATATTGGTCGCCGAACGTATCGACGTTGTAGGCGTGCACGATGTTGGGGTGATCGAGCGCGGCGATGGAACGGGCTTCCGTCAGGAATTGCTCCACCGCCTGCGGGTTGCGGCTGATGCGAGGCGAGATCAGCTTAATGGCGGCGCGACGGTGCATGGTGACGTGCTCGGCCAAATAGACCTCGCCCATGCCGCCGTGTCCCAAGAGCCGGAGCAAGCGATACTTGCCCAGAAAGAAATCGCGGCGACCCCGCAACAACTCCGAGAGTTGCCAATCGGTCAGGAGATTCCGCTCCTTCAACCAAGTCAAGGCGCCCTCGGCGCCGGGCAAGC
The DNA here is from genome assembly GCA_012798155.1 of Thermogutta sp. Lineage (GTDB taxonomy): Bacteria > Planctomycetota > Planctomycetia > Pirellulales > Thermoguttaceae > Thermogutta. The sequence goes on from JAAZNR010000507.1 coordinate 777, forward strand.
GGTTGTCGCGAAGCAACTCGCGCCATTGCTCGTCGTCCAGCAAGCGGCTCTCCCGCAACCGCTGAATGACGGTGTCATTCATCGAGACGGACATGGGTTACCCCGGTCTTTCTTCCAGTCGCCGATCCGCGCTTGCCTGCCGACTCATGTTCCGTCGAGGGCGGTCCGCTCGAATCCGCCTGGTCGGTCTTCTCAGGCGGAGCGAACGGCCCCACGGCGATATCGTCCGAGATCCCTCCATTCTCGCCACCGTCATTATGCAAGTTCCGGCCCACCGAGTAAACGATCCAACCCTCTTCCCTGCGGGCCAGGCGAAGCTCCTGTCCGTCGAAGGGGTCGCGTTTCCATTCGGCCGGCACCTCGGCCTCGCGGAGGCTTTGCGGCAAGACGCCGCTCGCTTGCGATTGCTCCAGGATGCGGCCGGCGGTGAGCAGCAATCGCCGGAGCGCCTCCACGTGGTAGGCCTCCGCGACGGCGGATCGCAGCGAGGGCGCCGTCATCTTGGCGGCGTCCGTCTCGGGAGAGACGTAATTCTCGATCCGTACGTCGGCCACGTCTCCATAGAGGCCGGTCTTCAACCCCGATTCCAGCCGCTCGAAATACTTCAGGTAATTCAAGCGGAAGCGATTGTAGGCGTAGCGTTTCCAATAAGAGTCCTTGCCCGCGTATCGCTCGGCCAAAGCCAGCCCGAAGGCCCGCTCTTGCCGGACCATGGCCAGCAGACGGTCCGTCAGCGGAGGCGATCGCGACAGGGCCTGCAGGATCGGGTTCGCCTCCGCAAGCGGTCCCTCTCGCAACAGGACGTGCAGCAACTCCAGTGCCTGTCGCTCGATGTGCAAGGCGGTTTGCACGGCCACGGCCCCCGGCATCGGTTCGCATCGACGCGACAACCGGAGCATGGTTTCAATGACCCCCGCCAGTTCCCGCCAATCCTCGTCCTGAAGTGCCATCAAAGCCCGAAAATGCAGCGCTCGGGCAATGGTAAGGCGGGACTGCGTCAGGGAGACGACATGTTGCAAGAATTGCTCAGGCGAAGCCGCGGGCGGCGGCACATCAGCAGAGGGCGGGCTTGCCGCCCATTTTTCCACGTCCGCCACGAAGTCGGGATGGGCGGCAAAGGCTTCACGCGCCCGCGCCAAACCCTCCTCATTGTAGCGACCGTTCGTGAGTACCGCCGGGGCGTAGGCATTCTGCAATTTCTTGCAAACATCTTTGGCTGCAGCGAGAGCGGCCTGGAAAAGTTTTTCCGTCTCCGCGGCATCCGCTTCGGCCCGGCCCGCGGACGACGCCTCCATCAATTCCGCCAGGCTGGTGGGCGCCCCGGAATCCTTGATCTTCGCCAGATTGTCGGCAATCGACGCGGTCGAAACTTGCGTCAAGACGGCGAATACCGCAAACCCGCACATCCCAAGGACGAGGACGCCCAGCAGCGCCCAAAGGATTCGTTTATTCAGCGCCCAAGGGACTCGTTTATTGGATGTCACTTTATTGGATGCCACGTGTTCAATTCTCCGGCTTTGCAGCGAGGGCACCGATCGTAACGGAGGATCGCGTTTCGATAACTGTAGCCGTTCACGGCCCTACGCGGTCCGTCCTTGAAACGCGGACCCGGCCGGGTGGCTGGGGTCGTAGCGTAGCGAAGCCCCCAGTCACCCGTCTTCGCGGCCCTTCCGCCGCCGGCTCATGTCGGCGGCAAGTCCTTCCGCTGCACTCATGCGCCGGCCCGGTCTGTCTTCGAAACACAGAGGGCGCGGAGAAAGAAGAATCGGTAGCCGCAACCCTGCGTTCTCTGCGTTTCCTTTGCATTCCCCGAAGCCGTTCACGTGCCTGCCGCCGACCCGTGAGCGGTTACTGATAACTTGCGTTCCTGACGGACAAAAGCCTGCTGCCGCCCGAGCTTGCGCCGACGGCTCGGTCGCACACCGGGCACGCCGACAGGCGTCGCCGCGCGGCGTGATCGTCCCGTTCCCATGCCGGGATTGTCGCTCCCGGTCGCCCATTATGTCCTCGAAAGAGCGTGCATGACAAGCGATTTGCGCGGTCCGCGACCGCTTCTTGCTACTTTCGGCCGGCAGGAAGGGCGGGATTGGCGGAGGGGCGGAAAGGGCGTTCCTCGCGGGGCGTGCGTCCAAGGGTAGCGTCCTGGAGGGCCACGCTCAGCGCGGCCGTGCGGTGGAGGGCCACGCTCCCTCGTGGCCCAAAGCCTGAAGCGACGGAGATTCTTGCCTCGATCGCGGACGCCATGAAGCGAGTCCCTCCATGGGTAACGGGATGAAGGGCCGGTGGTCAAACCACGCAGCGGAGGGCCAGGCTCCGTGGTGGGCCAAAGCCACACAAGCCGAACATAACGAACGCGAAAAAGCGGACGCGGCGGAGCGCGTCCCTCCAAGGGTCTCGTGGAACGACCGTCGCGCCGCCGGGCGGGCAGAGCGATTCGAACGTGGAGCGGCATCCCTTGCGGCTGCGCCGGAGATGCGTCCCGGAACGATGCTGAACGAGAAGTCTTTAGCCCGCGGCACCGATGACGGAGTCTTCCGCCGGGAAGGAGCGAAAACGTTGCGGTCGCACGAAAATCCGCCCTCCCAAGGTCCAATCGCGAGGCAGGTCCTCTCCGTTTCCCAGCTC
>JAAZNR010000508.1 GCA_012798155.1 Thermogutta sp.
GGGGCTGGGAATCAGGCTGAACACCGCGCTCCACAACACGAAGTTCTTGATCGTCTTCATGCCCAGCAAGGTGATGGCCTGCTGGACGCTGGCGATCTTGCCCGGAAAACCGAAGTACGACGAATTGACGAACCTGAGCACTTGAGACGCCAAACCGGGATCGGCGTTGATGGGAACGGCCAACTCGCCCGGCCCGGATTCGGGATCCTGCGAGATTTGAAGGATTTGAATGGCACTCTGCGGAAGGGCCGGCAATTGCGCGTTGGCCAAGAGTTTTTCCAACGAGACCGACAGGCGTGTGGACATCTTATTCCCCGGATTCTCCGCGATTGTTTATTCACAAAAAAATCGCTCTCCGCGATCGGCCTGGGAAAGGTGCGACTGGAATGTGGAAGTCCGCATCGGATCGGACCTTTCGCCGGCCCGCGAATCCGGGCATCACGGCGTGGTTTTCCGGATCGACGGGCCGGGCCGCCTTGCCCTCGCAAGGATGCACGCCGCCCTACGAAAGCCTAGGTCACAAACGGCGACGCGCCAAACCGAACCGGGCATGCAAGACGGGCGAGTTCCTCGCGAAGGGCAAGGGCGACCGCGTCGCGTCCGGGCAACAGGCATCACGCGGCCCGCGCCCGTGAGCGGCCTTTCCGGTTTCCGTGCGACGTTGACAAAAGGCGACTCCCGCGGCGAAGAGCGTTTCCGCCGGGCGACGCCCCGCCCCTGGAAAGCGGCCGTTTTCCGCTCCGAAACCCCTTTCCGAAAAAAGGCACGCCAATTGCCCTCTGCTCCGTTAGCCGACTGCTCCCTCGGTCTGCTCGTTGGGGGGACGACCTTTTCTTTAAGGAAACGACCGTCTTTTGGGGGAGACGACCTTCTCTTTGGGGAGACGAAAACTCCGCTGCCGGCATATCAAGTGCCGCCGCGATCGAGATGCCGCCGTGATCGAGATGATGTGCCACCGCCGCGAGACGATGCCCCCCGCCCGGCCGCTGCATGAGCCAGCCGGCTCCGGCCGCGGGGCGGCCGCCGAAGTGCGCGACGCCGAGTTCACGGTTCGCCAAACCCGCCGGACGGCGGCCCTGCTTTGTCTCACCGGCCTGCTGTGGGGATATGTCTTGACGCTGTATCCGGCGTCCGCGGACCGCCCTGGGTCGGAAACCGGCACGCCGAAGCTGGGGACGACGGGCGATGAGCCGCCCTGGCGGCGGACCAAGGACGGCTGGGAACCGGCCTGGTGGCTGGTCCCGCCGAAGACGTTCCATCGCCCCACCCTGCACCCGCTTTGGCTCTTGGCAGGCCAGATGCTGTCTTGCGGTGCCGTCGCCCTGACGGAAAGTCGCAAATCTCGTCGCGCGGAGCCGATTGCGCGGACCCCTCGCCGCCCGACTCGAGATGAGCCGCTTGCGGGGCAATCGTAGTGGTGTAGATGCCGGGAGTTGCGAACGGGCAGGAAAGGGAGTTCGCCGCGCGGGGTGCGCGCACAAAGGGGCGCGACGGAGCACATCCCTCCAGAGGGTTGGGGCGCGATGCGCGTCGGAGGTCGGCGTCCTCTTCCCGACGAGACCGACGCTAACGGCTCCGCTGCGGCTCCCCTTTTGCACAGCGTCTTCGGGAACTTGGTACAATAGCTCGCGGGCGACTTACCCCGATTGCGGTCCGCGGCCGTCCGCGTGAATGGCCGCCACTCCCACCCCGGACCGCCCGAAGGCGGAAACCGGCCGCAAGCCCCGAACATTCCAGCCTGTTTTCAGGGAGGCCTACCATGCTGCGGTCTCAGAAGCGGCCTCGCGCGGCGCGGAACTTGACAACAACGTACTCCGGCCGTGCGTTAATGTACTCCGGCCGAGCATTCGTGTTGTCGATGGCAACGATATCCTTCCTCTTCCTCGCGTCGTCGGCGATCGCGGCGTTAGCGGAAGACGCCGCCGCCCCCGGCGAAGGCATCGACCGGGAAACACTCGATCACTGGGCGGCGCCTTATCGCGGCTGGCAGTATTATCCGGAACACGTGATCCCCAGCCGGCCCGATATTCCCGGCTTCGAGGATTTTCACAGCACGGACGTCCCCTGCGTCTATCAATTGCCGGAGCAACCCGATCGCTGGTATATGAGCTTTATCGCCTTCAATGGTCGCGGATATAACAGCTTCGTGGCGGAAAGCCGCGATCTGGTTCATTGGGACAATCCGCGCTTGGCGATGGGCTTTGGCAGGGCGGGAGAATTCGACCACGGCGGATGCGTGGTGGGGGCGTATCTCTACGAATCCTACGACGTGAACGCGCCACGCCTACTCCGGCCGAAAGACGGCTTCTATTGGACCTTGTACGGGTGCTATCCGCGGCAAGGCGGCTACGAGCTTCGCCCCGGCTACCAAGGCGTGGCCAAAAGCCGCGACGGCCTTACTTGGGAGCGTGCCCTCAATACTCCCATTCTGTCTATCTATGACCCGGATTGCGGAGCATGGGAAAAAGATTGCATCTATCAACCGTGGCTCCTGGAATATGAAGGGATCTTTTACAACTTCTATAACGCGGCGCAAGGGTCCGTGGAACAAACGGGCCTGGCCTTTTCGCGCGACCTCCTCAACTGGAAGCGGTACGAGAACAACCCCGTGATCCGCGTTCGCCCGGGCGGTTACGACGAGGCCTTCGCCAGCGATCCCAAGGTCTTCCGCGACGGAGATCATTGGACGATGTTCTATTTCGGAGTGGGAAAAGGCGGCGCCCACATCTTGATCGCCTTCTCGCGGGACCTGCGGCATTGGACGGCCCACCCCGAGCCGCTTTACAAGGCGGGCGGGCACCCCCACGGCCTCGATAAAACCTACGCCCACAAAATATCCCTCGTATTCAACCCCAAGAACGAAACGTTCTATATGTACTATTGCGCCGTGGGCGAGCGCGGCCGCGGCATCGGGCTATTGACGAGCAAACCGATACGCTGAAGCGGA
>JAAZNR010000509.1 GCA_012798155.1 Thermogutta sp.
AATGACGGCAGGCAGACCCCGTGGCAAGGGCATCCGGTCTTCGTGGCTCAACACGCGACGGCGACTTGTTGCCGGAAGTGCGTAGAGCGGTGGCACGCAATCCCCCGCGGCCGCCGCCTTTCGCAGGATGAAATCGCCCTGTTGGCCGGCATTGTTCTGCGGTGGCTGCGGCGACGGCTCGGCCCGGAATCGGAAGGGGCCGCGGACGACTTCGGTCCTCCGCAACTGCCGCTGCCGCTGGATTGAGGTTCGTGCGTTTGCCCGTACACCGCCGATGATCTTGGGCGAGGTTCGCCGGTCGCCCGCCCGCCCGCCGAGCTACTCCTTCAAGGCCGCGATGAGATCCAAAATCGCTTTCTTTCCGTCGGCGAAGAACATCAACGTATTCTCGGCGGCGAAGAGCGGATTGGGGATATTGGCAAAGCCCGGGCTGAGACTCCGCTTGATGACGACGACGGTCCTGGCCTTGCCGACTTCGAGGATGGGCATCCCCGCGATGGGGCTGTGCGGATCGGTCTTGGCCAGCGGATTGACGACGTCGTTCGCCCCAAGCACCACTGCCACGTCCGTCTCGGCGAAGAGCGGATTGATCTCGTCCATTTCCTTGAGTTTCTCGTAGGGGATCTCGGCTTCCGCCAAGAGCACGTTCATGTGGCCCGGCATCCGCCCGGCGACGGGGTGAATCCCAAACAAGACCTCGATCCCGCGAGATTCCAAGAGCTGGTAAAAATCGCGGACGGCGTGCTGCGCCTGTGCCACCGCCATACCGTAACCCGGCACGATCACGACGCGAGAGGCGGTATCGAACAACAGAGCCAATTCCTCGGCGGACGCCGATTTTACCGTCTTGTACAGATCGTCCTGCTTGGGCGAATCATCGGCGGCTTGCAACACGCCGAACAAGACGTTCGTCATGGAGCGATTCATCGCCTTGCACATGATGTTCGTGAGAATGATGCCCGAGGCCCCCACGAGAGAGCCCGCGATGATCAACACGGAGTTGCCCAGCACGAACCCGGTGGCCGCCGCCGCGAGGCCGCTGTAGGAGTTCAAGAGGGCGATGACCACCGGCATGTCGGCCCCGCCGATGGGATTGACCAGCGTCACGCCGAGAATGGACGCGACCAAGACGACCAGCCAATAGGCGGCCGCCGAATCCGGTTCCATCACGCCCCAAACCGCCAGGGCCAGGGCAAGCAGCCCCAGGACGGCGTTGATGGGCTGCAAGAAGGGATAACGGATGGGCTGCCGAAACGTTTTGTATTCCTCCAACTTGGCAAAGGCCAAAAGGCTGCCCCAAAAAGTCACGGAGCCGATCACGGCCGAGGCGTAGGTGGCGACGGCCACGTCCCCCAGGGCGGGAGGCGGCGAACGGATCAACTCCGCGCCGGCAACCAAGACCGATGCCGCTCCGCCGAAGCCGTTCAACAAGGCCACCATCTGCGGCATCGCGGTCATGCGAATCCGCAGGGCCAGTACCGCGCCGATCAGGCTTCCCAAGACTAGGCCGACGATGATCCAGGCGTATTCGATGACCTCCTGGTGCATCAAGGTCGCGACCACGGCGATCAGCATGCCGAGAGCGCCGATGCCGTTCCCGCGCACGGCGGTGCGGGGATGCGTCAGTCCCCGAATGCCCATGATGAAGCAAATCGACGACACCAGATACAGGAGGTTGATGATGGAAGCTTTGTCCACGGCAAACTCGCTCTCGCCAAAATGCGGGCTTCAATCGTGCGTCGGAAAGGCCCCAATCCGCGATCCGAGACGTTTTGAGCGGCCGGCTTTGCGCCGCTACGCCTCGATCCGCAGACCTCCCGCGTCACTTGGATTTCCGCCGGAACATATGCAGCATGCGATCGGTAACGAGGAACCCGCCCACCACATTGACGGTTGCCAGCACGACGGCCAGCGTGCCCAAGATGGTGGCCACGATCGAGTGGCCCGCGCCGGCGGCTAGGATCGCCCCCACGACCGTGATCCCGGAAATCGCGTTGGAGCCGGACATCAAGGGCGTGTGCAGAGTCGGCGGGACCTTGGTAATGATCTCGAAGCCCACGAAAACCGCGAGCACGAAAATCGTGATCGCCAGGCTGAGCGGCAAACCCGAGGTTTGGCCGCCATCGGAAGCAGCTCGCTCGGCGAATAGAACTAAACCAGACCACGTTGACATAGCCACCTCCTAGCCGCTGCCACTTGCGTCCGGCCTCAAATCGCCGGAATCACTTTCGCGGCGCTGATTCACCAAGCTTTCCGGAACACCGGCTCGCGTCTCCCAAATAAAGCATGTGGGTCCACGGTTTTCGGCATCTACCATTGGCGACCAACATCACGCGCCAGCCAGTCCGGGGTGAACGATCCGCCCGTCTCGGCACAACATGGTCTCGCGGATGATTTGATCGTCCGCGTCCAATTGTGCGGCTCCATTTTTCACCAGGTGCTGCAGAAAGGTCGTGACGTTCTTGGAGTACATCTGGCTCCCGTGGTACGGCACTTCGGCCGGGAGATTGACGGGTCCCAGAACGGTCACGCCGTTTTCCACGACGGTTTCGCCGGCCTTGGTCAGCTCGCAATTGCCGCCCCGCTCCGCCGCCAAATCCACGATCACGCTGCCCGGTTGCATCCCGCGAACCATCTCCGCCG
>JAAZNR010000510.1 GCA_012798155.1 Thermogutta sp.
TCCATTCGGAGCGGCCGACGTTGACCAGCAGCAGAATCTCACGTCCGTCGCGGGAGAAACGTCCCAGCGTCAGGGCATCATCGGCCGGCTCGACCACCACGTCCGGCCCGACCGCGGCGCGGACATTGTTCGATCCGATCGGCTGCTCGGGCTTGTCTTGGATGACCTTTCCGCCCGCGGCCTGCCACTCGGCCACGACCTTCGCGGCGTCGGGGGGCAATTCGGCATCCAGCGGCAAGAGCAGGGCCGACAGTTCGGCGCCGCCCAGCCGCAGCTTGCCCTCGGCCGTGACCTTTCCGGCAGCCAGAAATTCATGATCCGTAAGCACGAAGGGAATCTGCCGCCTCTGAAGGCTTTGCCCCAAGCGATAGTACGAGCCGACCAGCCGCTGCGCCCGTTCGCTTTGCGAGGCCAATCTCAGCGGCCCCGCCACGGGCCGATATTCGGCCCATAGATCACGGATCGGGTAATACAACCCGACCTGCCGGACGGGCACGGCCTCGCGGAGCACGGCATTCAGCCGACCCACGAAGAGTCCGTATTGCAGGTTGTCCTCGGGTGAGCGATCCTCGGGTCGATAGTAAAGGTTGAATTCCGTGACACCCCAGGCGGCCTGCCAAGCCGCGGTCGCCAACACGGCTGCGAGGGGAGCGGGGCCGGCCCCCGACATCTTTTGCGAGAAGTCGCTGACTTCCGTCATGACGCGGCGATTCCCTCGCAAAAGCGCCCCGGAAAGTGGCATGGCGGCCGTCTGCCATCCGGAGTGCATCACCGCCTGCGGATCCGACGTCAACATATCCAGCCCCGGAATATCCATCCTCGAGATCGCCTTGAGACCGTTTCCGTACAGCGGAACGTGGTGCATGATCGACTCCTCGTGCAGGTTGTGCCCCGACGAGGCCGTCCGGTGCGCCTGCGTCCAGCGTTGAATCTGCCCGAAATAGCGTTCCGCCGTCAAATCTCCGACCAGGCTCCAATATCGCCGCCGGACCTCGCGGTCCTCTTCGGTATCACCCGCGAACAGGGACTTGCGGCACTCCTCCAGATTTTGGTGATAACGTTCCGCGTAACGGTCGGCCAAATCGTACGCCCAGGGCACGGTGGGGAGCTTCGGCACATTGGGATCGATCGGATCATCGACGGGGACCTTGCTGCCGGCGGGTTCGGGAATCGGTCCCAAATCCACCGCCATCAACGAAGGTTCGTCCGTGAAAAATGCCCGAATCGTGGTCCCGAAGTGCGGCTGCAACCGCTGATAATAGGCCTCGTGCGTGACCTCGATAAAGCGTCGCGTCGCGCGGTCGTCGAGCAGGTTCGGGTAGCGGCGTTTGGCGTGATAATTGTTGGCCGCATGGGTGTGCTCGTAGGCCGGCCGCAGGAAAAAAGCAGCCGGATCGGAGAGATCGGTACCGGAGAAGGCCAATACCAGGGCCTCCAATTCCGGGTGTCCGCGGAGCACCAACCCTCCCGCCGACGCGCTGGGATAACCCTTCTCGTCGTAGATCCAGACTTGCATGCCCAGTTTGGCACATACATCCACCGCCTGGATGAGTGTTTGCCAATGTTCCTCGGACTCGAGGTAATGATCGAACGCGACGTTGCAGACGATGCCGCCGCGACCGCGACGGAGAAAGTACTCCATGCCCTCTTCGGAAGCGGCGGGGTCTCGCTGTTGGCCCAGGATTTGTTCCATCCCATCCGCCCTGGCGAACCGCGGGGCCACGCCGTGAACGATCTGCATGGGCCGGCAGTCCAAGGGCGGATTGTCCCACGCCGCCCTCCATTCGGGAGGAAGCCCCGCGTCATTCTGCCCCGACGCCGCGAGGGGAGGCAAAACCATCAGGCACATCGCCGCCGGCACTGCCAGGCCGGCAAATCCCTTCCAGAAACGGAAGGCCGAAGTGAAATCCGAAGCGAATCGCATGGGCTGGCACCTGATCGTGAAAGGCGGGCGAACTACAGCACAAAGGGGAACGGGCGGGCTTGCCATCGCCGCTCGCCGAGCATTATAGCAGGTTGAAGTTTGCCTTGGGCAACCGTGGGACCGCATTTGGAAAACTCGGAACGGGA
>JAAZNR010000053.1 GCA_012798155.1 Thermogutta sp.
CAAGCTGAACGAGCAGCCCCAAGGCCACGCAACACGCGATCACGCCCCAGACGATTCGCCTGAATAACACGCCCGCTTGAAAAGTACGGGCTGCCGGAAGGCATTGAGACGGCCGATCTTGAAACGCCGGGTGATTCGACACGACGGGAGTTCTCCGTAAACAAGGAACGGGAAGGGAGGCAAAGGCTCCGCCGCCGCGCGGCGGCGCTAAGGCGACGCATTCTCATCGTAGCGGAAGGGCAAGCCCTCCGCGACCCGGACGGACGGGAAAGCCCCCTTCGAGAAGCTCAATCGCCGTAGCCGGCCTCTTCCACATGAAGCTGTTCGACCAGCCGTTCCACCAATCGTTTCGCGGAGTCTTTCTGATCGAAGGTAGCCGTTCACGCACCTGCCCGGTCTGTCATCGGAACGCGGAGGCACAGAGAACGCGGAGCCGCAAGCACCGTATCTTTACTCTGCGTCCTCCGCGTCCTCTGCGTTTCCAAGGCAGGCTCTGTGTTTCAAAAACAGACCGGTTCAAAAACAGACCGGGCGGAGGGGACGGAGCGCGTCCCTCCACGCGTCCGAAGTTCCATCCGCCGGCATGGGCTGCCGGCCGCCCGCCGGTGTTGGATGCAGCGCCGACACGCGAGCCGCCGGCGCAAGCCGGCGGTGGAAGCGGCGTGTGCGGACAGGGCGCCTGGGGGCTTCGCTACGCTACGACCCCAGCCACCCCATTGAACCGCCACTGCTGAACCGCCACTGCCGGGCGTCCGGGGGCTGCGCTCCGCTCCGACCCCGGCCACCCCATTGAACCACTACTGCCGGGCGTCTGGGGGCTTCGCAGGCCGGGACCCCAGGCACCCAAACTGTTTTTTTAATCACCCAAACTATTTTTTCCCAGTCGCCCAAATTGGCTTTTCCCGGCCACCCAAATTGGGTTTTCCCCGCCGCCCGGCTTTTTCCCCCCGTCCGGCTTTTTTCAGCCGCCCGCCGGCGGTCGCTTCAGGGCGGGATATCGCCGAGCGGTTTCGGGCGACCTTTTCCCGCGTGCGGCTATCTGGTACCTTCGCAAAGAGGGCGGATCGCCGCGGCCCGATGCTTCGATGCCGGGAGGAATCCCCCCCGAACGGCGAGCGGGCCCGCGCCGCCCGCGCCGACGGTAGCGTTGCCGGCACTGTTGCCTCATCGCCCGGCGACGTTTTGCATGGTCCAACCGGGCGGACTGGCGTCCGGCGGAAGCGGCCCGTTCCTGGGCACGGATGTTTGTTGGGAGTCACCCACCTTGGCCACACTGATCTTCGAGAATCAAGATGTCGAGAATCAAGACGTGTCGTCCCCCTCGCCGGCCGAACCGGACAGCCCGCCTGCGTCGTCCCCCGGCGCCGGTAACGGCTCGCCGCGGCGGAGTCGCGCCACCGCCGAATCCCTGGCGTCCCAGCAACGGGAAATCTCGGTCAGCGAATTCTTCGCCAAGAACCGGCATCTCCTGGGCTTCGATAACCCTCGCAAGGCCCTGCTGACCACCGTCAAGGAGGCCGTGGACAATGCCCTGGACGCCTGCGAAGAGGCGGGTCTGCTGCCTGAGATTTGGGTCCGAATCGAGGCGCCGGCCGAGAACCGATTCCGCGTCAGCGTACAGGACAACGGGCCCGGCATCGTCAAGAAGCAGATTCCCCTGATCTTCGGCAAACTCCTCTACGGCTCGAAGTTCCACCGTTTGAGGCAAAGCCGCGGACAACAGGGGATCGGCATCAGCGCGGCGGGGATGTACGGCTTGCTCACGACCGGCCGGCCGGTCAGCATCGTCAGCCGCACCGGCCCCAAGAAGCCGGTTCACTTCTACCAGATTCAGATCGACACCAAGCACAATCGCCCCGAGATCGTGAACGGCAAGGGCGAGGGCGTGGACATTCCGCCCGACGACGGCGCTGCCGCAATCCTCCGCGAGCACCAGCTCCACTGGGAAGAGGTCGATCACGGGACGCTGGTGGCCATCGAGCTGGAGGCGAAGTATCAGCGCGGCCGGGGAAGCGTGGACGAATACTTGGAACAAACGGCCATCGCCAATCCGCACGTGACCTTGCACTACACGGACCCCGAGGGCAAGCCGCACGAGTATCCCCGCGTGGCGGAAGTGTTCCCCGCCGAGCCGAAGGAGATCAAGCCGCACCCCTACGGCGTGGAGCTGGGCACGCTGATCACGATGCTGAAGGAATCCAAGTCGGGGACGCTGGGCCGCTTTTTGACGGAGTCCTTCTCCCGCGTCAGCCCGGCCGTCGCCAAACGGATCGTGGAGGCGGCGTCGCTGAGCATTCGCACCAACCCCAAACGGCTGGGACGCGCGCAGGCGGAGGCGTTGTTCCACGCCCTGCAAAATGAGAAGGTGCCCTCGCCCGCCGTGGATTGCCTGTCTCCCATCGGCGAGGAACTGATTTTGCGGGGCATGCGGCAAACGGTGGCGGGGGAATTCTACACGGCGGTGACTCGCCCGCCCGCCGTCTATCGCGGCAACCCCTTCCAGGTGGAAGTGGGACTGAGCTACGGGGGCGGACCGGCGACCTACCGCGTTTCCAAGGAACTGCTGGAGGAGCTTTTGGCGGAGACCGATGCCCGCACCCTCCGCCAATTCCTCACCACCACCTTCGACGGCGTGGGGCCGGAGGGAGCGGACAAACTTTTGCGCGAGGCCCGGCTGCGGGCCAGGATGTCGCCCGGCCGGCTCAAGACGCGGGAACGCGAGCAGCTCTTCGAGGCCCTGCGGCGGGTCAACCTCAGCGAAGGCCAGACCATGAACGTCCTGCGCTACGCCAACCGCGTGCCGCTGCTCTTCCAGGCCGGGGCGTGCGCCATCACGCAAACGGTGATGAGCACGAATTGGCGGGCATACGGGCTGGCGCAGTCGCGCAATGCCCTGCCTTCCGGCCCCGTCACCTTGATGGTCCACATCGCCAGCGTCTGGGTCCCCTTCACCAGCGAATCCAAGGAGGCCGTGGCCGGCTATCCCGAGATTCAAAAGGAACTGCGGCTGGCCTTCCAAGCGGTGGGGCGGCGGTTGGGAATGTATCTCCGCCGCCGCGAGCGGGTAAAGACGCAGGGCGAGCGACGCAACATCTTCCTCCGTTACCTCCGCGAGGTCGCTAATGCCGTGGCCGTCATCCGCGGTGTGGACCGCGACGAGATCCACGGCCATTTGATGCAGGTCGCCAAACGGGTGACCGCCGCCGCCGACATGAAGCTCGATGAGCACGGCAACCCCATCATCGAAGAGGGTGAAGAGGATTTCGCAGGCCCCGTCTTGATCGTATCGCAAGAGCAAGATGCCGTTCCCGTCGCGGCGGAAAAACGGCCGGTCGAGATCCAATCGCGATTGTTTACCGACGAGTAGGGGTCAAGCCGAAGCCGGCGCCGTGCTCGGCCCGGACATGCGGCGCCGTTTCGGCAACGGCGCGGCCGCGGCCCGGTCTATCCCCGTGCCGGGCGTTCCTTGCCGCGAAAGGGGAGAAAGGTCGGACGGGACTGGGCTTGGACCGCCTCCGTAAAGGGGGCGCAAGC
>JAAZNR010000511.1 GCA_012798155.1 Thermogutta sp.
CGTGATCTCGGCCGTGGCGATCAGGCTGAGATCCGAGTTTTCGATGCTGTAGATTTGCGTCTCCGGTCCCCGCGGCAAGAAGCCGATGCCTTCCAGGACCTCGTTGCGGGCCAGGTCCGGGGTGGTCATCGGGATGAATCCGTCCTGGAGCAGAACGTCCAGGGCGTACCGCTGCAGCGCCAGCTCCAAAAGGACGGCCTCATTCTTCAAAAAGTAGAAGCCGTGACCCGTCACGCGCGCGGCGGCCTCGAAGTCGATCAGGTCCAACTTCTCCGCCAACTGCACGTGGTCCAGCGGGGGAAAGTCGAAGTGGGGGAGGGGCGCTGCGCCGCGGGCGATTTCGCGGGCATTTTCCTCGCCGCCGCGAGGGACCTCCGGATGGGTGAGGTTGGGGATCATCCGCAGCAGGGCGTCGGCCTCCGCTTCCACGGCGCTCATTTCGCGTTCCGTCTCGGCCGCCTCTTCCCGCAAACGCCGGCCCTCCTCCTTCTTGGCCTGACGCTCGGCCTCGTCGCGGCATTGCGCCAAGGCCTTCGCGATCTCATTGGCTCGGCGGTTGCAGGCGTCCCATCGCGCCCGCAGGTCCCGGCGGCGATTCTCCAATTCGGCCAGCCGGTCCACGTCCGCGCGGACGCCGCGCTCCGCGCAGTTGCGTTTGACCTCTTCCAGGTGTTCCACGACCCAACGTCGATCCAGCATCACTCACGTCTCCGTGGAAGGGGCACCGACCTCTCCCCGCTCGGCCGGGCTTGGGTTGTGCTTTTCAGACGCTCTGGGGAAGCCGGGCGCGGCGTCCTCGGATCACGTGGTTCTCGTCCCGTCGCTTCCCCGCCGCAGTTCTTCCCACAGCCGAGCCGAAACGGCCATCGCGCGGTGATAGGTTTGCACGGAAAACTTTTCGTTGGGAGCGTGGGCGTTGTCGTCCTCTTGGGCGAAGCCGATCAGGAGGACGTCCACGCCCAACCGTTGTTGGAAGCGTGCCACGATGGGGATCGAGCCTCCCTCGCGGATGGCGACCGGCGGATGGGGAAAGACCGCCGCCAAGGCCCTCTCCGCCGCCTTCAGGTAAGGGCTGTCGAGCGGCGTCAAGACGGCCGGCGAGCTGTGCAAGTCGATGATCTCCAGCCGGATGCCCGGCGGGCAGAGTTGCCGCAAGCGGATTTCCAAGCCCTTGGCCACCTTGGCGGGGTCTTGGTGCGGGACCAGGCGGAAGCTGAGCTTGGCCCCCGCCCGGCCGGGGATGACGGTCTTGGCGCCGGCCCCCTGATAGCCGCCCCAAACGCCGCACACGTCGTACGTCGGCCTGGCCCAGCGGCGCTCCAACACCGAGTAGCCCTTTTCCCCCACCGCGGTTTCCACGCCCAACATCCGGAAATAGGCCTTTTCGTCGAAGGGCACCGCGCGAATCCGCGCCCGCTCCTCCTCGCTGAGCGGTAGCACGTCGTCGTAGAAGCCGGGGATCTGGATGCGGCCGTGATCGTCGAGCAGTCCGGCCAGCATCTTGGCCAGGGCATTGCACGGGTTGGTCACCCCTCCGCCGAACGAGCCGGAGTGCAGATCGCGATTGGGGCCGGTCAGGCGAATCTCGTAATAGGCGATGCCGCGAAGCCCGTAGGTGACGGCGGGCTGATCCGGGCCGGGCATCCCCGTATCGCTGATGACCGCGCAATCGCACGCCAGACGCTCCGCCGCCTCATCGATGAACCGTTCCAAGCGGTGACTGCCGACCTCCTCCTCGCCTTCCACGACGAATTTGAAGTTGAGCGGCAGCCGCCCGGCCGCCTCCCTCCACGCCCGAACCGCCAAGATGTGCGGCAGGATTTGCCCCTTATCGTCGCAGGCCCCGCGGGCGAAGAAGGCCCCCTCGCGAATGCTCGGCTCGAAGGGCGGGGTCTCCCACAGCGAAGGGTCTTCCGCCGGCTGCACGTCGTAATGCCCATAGACCAAGACCGTCGGCGCCCCTTCCACTCGCGGCGACTCGGCGTACACCACGGGCCGGCCCTCGCCGTCCACCAGTTCCACGGAGAAGCCCATCCGCTCGAAGAGATCGGCCGTCCACCGCGCGGCCCGGCGGACGTCCTCCGCATGGCCGGGATCAGCGCTGACGCTGGGAATCCGCAAGTATTGGCAGAGCAAATCGTCCCATTCCGCCCGGTGCGTTTGCAGATATTCCAAAACTTGATCGATGTCGCTCATAGGTTTCGTCATTCCCTACCGTGGGGGCGGAGTGTCCACGAAAACGTAGGCGACTCGGCCGGCATGGGGCCGCGCGGACCTCCGCGAAATATCCCGAAATAGGCAAACCGTGACCGGTTGTCGGGCGGCTCCAGCCGGGAGGCCGTGCCTCGCCGAACTTCTGGAAGCCGCGAAAATATCACTATAATGAGAATGTGGAGTTTGGACTATTGGGACACGCGGAGCCGCCGCGGAGGCCGATCCGGGGCGGCGGAGGCGTTTCGAGTGTGTCAAAACCGGGCGAAAGTCGAGGAGGCCGACGTGGATCAGGCTGCCGACGCCAATGAAGCTCCGGTCGCCGTGAAGTCACGACCGGACCCCAAGGAGGAAGAACGCAAAAAGCCGCGAAAGGTCCCGCGGTATCACGTCGTCTTGTGGAATGACGACGACCACACCTATGAATACGTCATTCGCATGCTTGCGGCGTTGTTCGGGCACCCCGCGGAAAGGGCGTTGCAGATGGCCAGGGAGGTCGATACCCAGGGACGCTGCATCGTGCTGACGACCACGCGGGAACACGCCGAATTGAAGCGTGACCAGATTCACGCCTTTGGTCGAGATCCGCTCGTCCGCGGCTGCGCCGGCTCGATGACGGCCACCATCGAACCGGCCGAGTGATCGGAAGCCCGCGAAGCTCCGGAGGGGACTGCTCCGCCGCGGCCACGTGAGGCAGGACGTGAGGGTCAAAGCCGGCCACGACGGGGCGCGGCCCTCCCTCGGCCGGGTGGCTGGGGTCGAAGCGTAGCGAAGCCCCCGGACAGCCGGTTTCGCGGCGATCCCACCGCCGGCGTACGCCGGCGGCTCGTGGAACTTATGCAGAACGAAGTCGCCATGCGCAACGCGAGGGCCTGAGTCGCTAGCGCGAGCTAGCGGCCGGCCGGCTGGAATCGCAAACGCCCCCTTGGTCGCCGTACCCACACATTTTGCCGTTCTCGTTCATCTTTCATCTCACGGTTTTCATCTCTCAGTTCATCTCACGGTTTTCATCTCGCGGTTAGCCATGCCGACCCTCAAAACGATCACGCTGGGCTGCAAGGTCAATCAATACGAAACGGAGTATCTCCGCCAGGGATTCCTCCAACTGGGGTACCGGGACGCGGAAGAGGACGCCCCCGCCGATTTGTACATCTTCAACACCTGCACGGTGACGCACCAGGCGGACGCCGAGTGCCGCAAAATCCTCCGTCGTCTGGCCCGCGAGAATCCGGCCGGCGAAATCATCGTGATGGGCTGCTACGCGACCAAGGCGGCCGACCAGGTCCGCGAATTCCCCGGCGTCAGCGAGGTGATCACCGACAAGCGCCGCATGGCGGACGTGCTGGCCAAACGCGGCCTCGCGCAGGTACCCACCGGCATCTCCCAGTTCGCGCGGCGGCACCGCGCCTACGTCAAGGTTCAGGACGGCTGCTGCCTGCCTTGCAGCTACTGCATCATCCCTCAAGTGCGACCCGACGTTTGGAGTCGTCCCGTCCCCGAGATCGAGGATGAAGTGCGCAGGCTGGCGGACGCGGGCTATCGCGAAGTGGTCTTGACGGGCGTGCATTTGGGGCTTTTCGGTCACGATCGACCGCGGGACGAGCGGATCGACCTGGCGGGCTTGGTGGAGCGGCTGATCGGCGTCCGGGACGGCTTCCGCATCCGTATCTCCAGTTTGGAGGTCAACGAAGTCTCGGATCGACTGCCGGCGGTGATGGCCGCCCATCCCCACCGCGTGTGCCCGCACTTGCACATCCCCTTGCAAAGCGGTTCCCCCGCCGTTTTGCGGCGGATGCGGCGGCGAGCCTCCATGGACTACTTTTTCGACCGCTGCGGACGGGTGCAGGAATTGCTGCCTCTTCCGGCCCTCTCGACCGACGCCATGGTCGGTTTTCCCGGCGAGACGGAGGAAGACTTCGAGGCTACGTGCCGCGCCGTGGAGCGGATCGGCTTCGTCAAGGTGCACGTCTTTCGCTTCAGCCCCCGCGAAGGGACTCCCGCCGCCGACATGCCCGACCAGGTGCCGGAGGAGATCAAACGCGACCGCGGGCGGCGCCTGGATGCGACGGCCCAACAATCGCGCCGCCGCTATATCAGCCGCCTCCTGGAAACGGAAGTGCAGGTCTTGTTGGAGGACGAAACCGATCCGACCTCGCCGGTCTGCCCCAATCACGTCCTCGGCATGTCCGACCGCTACGTTCCCACGGCCGTGCCCGCCGGGTCCGGCAAGCCCGGAGAGCTGGTCTCCGTGCGTTTGACCGGCTGGGACGGCGAATTCTTGCACGGCGGCGTTTTGGCTCCGGCCGGAAATCGAGAGACTTGACAACCGGCTCCCGTCGCGTTTGAATATCAGGTGGTTGGGTGGGAGCGATCGGCGGTCCGGCAGGGGAAGCGAATCCGCACCCCCGACCTGAGGATGCCAGACTCGTTTTTTGGAAACCCGGCTTTAGAGAGGGGGAACGTGTCATGAAGCGACTGTTGGCGTTGATGGCGGTGCTGGGAATGCTGACTTTGGCGGTAGGCTGCCCGAAAGAGGCCGAGGAATCCCCGGCCCCGGGAACACAGGAGCAACCTGGCGCGGAACAGCCTGGCGCGGAGCAACCCGCGGCCGAGCAGTCCGCCGTCGAACAACCGGCGGAACAAGCCGGTGCGGAACAAGGAGCGGAGGAAGCGGCCCCGGGTTCGGTGCCGCAGATCGAGTTCCCCGCCCCGGCCGCTGAGCAGCCCGCGATGGAGCAGCCGGCCGAACAACCCGCCCCGGCCGAACAACCTGCTGAGCAACCCGCTCCAGCCGAGCAACCGGCCGAACAGCCCGCTCCCGCGGAACAGCCCGCGATGGAGCAACCGGCTGAACAGCCCGCCCCGGCTGAGCAACCGGCTCCACCCGCTGAGCAACCTGCCCCGGCTCCGGGCGAGCAACCGGCTCCCGCTGAACAGCCCGCGATGGAGCAGCCGGCTGAACAGCCCGCCCCGGCCGAGCAGCCTGCCGAGCAGCCTGCCCCTCCGCCTCAACCATGAGCGTTGAGGGAAGGCTCGTGCTCGCAGTTACCGAGCGTGCTTGCGGTCGGTAAGAAGACGGCCCGGCCGTCGGCACGAGATACCATCCATGCGGAGCAC
>JAAZNR010000512.1 GCA_012798155.1 Thermogutta sp.
CACGCCGGGTTGCGGCAACGTCCGCTGGGACGCCGTCTTCGACACCCTCCACGAGATCGGCTACGACGGCACGATGGTCATCGAGGCCTTCGGCCTGTCGCTCGACAAGCTGGTCCCCGCCACGAAGATCTGGCGTCGCATGTATCAGAGCGAGCGGCAACTGGCGAGCGACGGCCTGCGTTTCATGAAGGAGAACGTCGCCCGCCGCTGGGGCAAATGAACGGCGTGCCATGTACGAGTGACAGGCGTGCCATGAAGGGGGATCGCGGCCCGGCGGGAATGCCGGCCGCCTTGCGGAGGAGTGCGACCGATGGGCGGCAAGCGACGGCGGCGTTTTCCGGCATGGGCGGTTTTGCTGTGGGGAGGTTTGATGATGGCGAGCGGCCGCGGCAATGCATCGGAGGGGGCTGGAGCGGCATTCCCGCCCCAGGATCCCGCGGGTCCCCCATGGTCGTGGAACCTGCCCATCTACGAGGTCTCGCTGGAAAAGCAGACCGCGGAGGGGACGTTCCGCGCCTTCCAGTCGCGGTTGCCGGAGCTGCGGCGGCTGGGCGTGGGCATCATCTGGCTGATGCCCATCCACCCCCGCGGCGGAAATCCCCCCGACAAGCCCCGCTCCGATAGCCCCTACTGCGTCCGCGACTATTACGACGTCGATCCCCGCTATGGGACGAAGGAGGACTTCCGGCGCCTGGTCCAAGCGGTCCACGAGGCCGGCATGTACCTCATCATGGATTGGGTGCCGAACCACACGGCCTGGGGCAATCCCCTCATCCAATCG
The DNA here is from genome assembly GCA_012798155.1 of Thermogutta sp. Classification (GTDB taxonomy): domain Bacteria; phylum Planctomycetota; class Planctomycetia; order Pirellulales; family Thermoguttaceae; genus Thermogutta. The sequence goes on from JAAZNR010000512.1 coordinate 782, forward strand.
CACCCCGAGTTCTACGCCAAGGACGCGGACGGCCGCATCCGCCAGGCCGGCCCGTGGACGGACGTCGCCCAGCTCGATCACTCCAACCGCGAGGTCTGGAATTACATGCGGGACGCGCGGCTGTTCTGGATCCGCGAGTTCGACGTGGACGGCTTTCGCGAGGACGTGGCGGGGGCCTTGCCCATGGAATACTGGGAGTGGCTGTCGCCGCAGCTCCAGGCGGTCAAGCCGATCTTTTGGCTGGCGGAGTCCGATGACCCGAAGCTGCACCCCGTCTTTCCCATGACCTACGATTGGACGTTCCAAACGGTGGTCTGGAAGATCGTGCACTTCGGCGGGAAGCCGGAGCTGTTCGACGAATTCCTGCTCGGCGAGCGGCGGCGCTACCCCCCGCCCGCCCTCCGCATGAGGCACCTGACGAATCACGACATGGACGGGTCGGGCTACGCCTGGGGCAATCGGCCGTTCATCGACATCCCGTTTCTGGAAAGCACCTCGCTGACGGAGAAGTACGGGCCGGCCCACGAGGCCGCCGCCGTCCTCATGACGACGCTCCCCTTCGGCCGCCCCATGATTTGGAACGGGCAGGAGCTGGGCATCCTGGAACGCAGTCCGCCGAAATTGCCCTGGGGAGAAAGCCGCTGGTTCGACTTCTACCGCCGACTGTTTTTCCTCTACCGCGAACACCCCGCCCTGCATCGCGGCGACTTCCGCCGCATCGCCGCGGACAGCCCCGGCGTTTACGCCTTCGTGCGGCGGAGCGAGGGCGATTGCGTCGTGACGGCGGTCAATCTCGGCGGGGAAGCCGCTCGATGCGTCCTCGCCGATCTCCCGAGCGATTTGCCCGACGACCGCCGGACGTTCCGCGAGATTTTTACCGAAGAGAAGCGTCCCGCCGCAGGCTTGGCCTCGCAGCCGCTGGAACTCGCCCCCTGG
>JAAZNR010000513.1 GCA_012798155.1 Thermogutta sp.
ATCAGGGGGACCGTCAACTCGACGAGCGGCAGCTCGACGTTTTCGCAGGGGCATTCCCACATGGCATGGAATCGCTCGCCGCAGCGGACGTGATGAAACTCGACCACGATGGAACGGATCACCGCCGGCTCGGCCATGCCGCACATTTGCCGAAAGATCGCGTCCCAGGGTCGGGCGCCCTCTTGGAGGAAAACCACGATCTCGTCGGTGGCTGCGGCGGCGGGCGCCGGCCGCAAGACCTTCCGGACGAGCCGCTTGGTCTTCCGCCAGAGCAAGCCCAACTCGCTGCGTCCGAACCAACCGCCGGCGACCAGCCCGACGAGCACGGCGGTGATGGTAACGAGGGCGATGACGTCGTTGCCGGTGGCCACGCTTCCCAGGGCCGCCAGGCAGGTGATGATCGAAAGCCCGCCCACGCAAAGGAGCACATAAACGTTATTGCCGAATCGCTGCATCAAGCGGTGGTGGAGGTGGCTGCGATCGGGGGAATAGATGCTGCGCCCGGTCAATTTGCGGCGGAGGATGGCCAGGCCGGTGTCGAAGAGGGGCAGCGTCCACAAGGCGAGCGGAGCCGAGATCAGGAGCGTCGCCGGTCCCTTCAGCGAGGCACGCAACACCATGGCGCCCAGCATCAGGCCGATGAGCATGCTTCCGGCGTCGCCCAGGAATATCTTGGCGGGCGGGAAATTGTAGGGCAAAAAGCCGAGCAAGGCGGCGGTAAAAACGAGGGCCACGAACGCCACGCCGAGGTGCCCGGTGAGACAGGCCAGAATCGCGACCGCGGCGCTGCACACGATGCCGATCGTGGCGGCCATGCCGTCCAGGCCGTCGAGCAGGTTGATGGCGTTGATCGTACCGGCGAACCAAAGCACGGTGATGGGGAAGGCGGCGTAACCGAGGTCCCATGTCTCTCCGAAGACGCTCACGCGAGACACCTGAAAACCGCCGAAATACATGAGAGCGGCCACGGCGATTTGGCCCAGCAGCTTCCATCGACCCCGCATGGCGAAACGATCGTCATAAAGCCCCAAAGCGGTGATGCCGGTGCCCCCGGCGAAGACGACGAGCAGGTCGAACCAGTCCTTGCGGACGTGGAAGCCCCAGGGGTTGGCGACGAGAAACGTCCCGCCCAGCACCAATCCGCAGGCCAACCAGATGGCGGCCCCGCCGCCAACGGGGGTGGGGCGCTCGTGGAGTTTTCGGGTCCGATCCGGCCGGTCCACCAAGCCCCAGCGATGGCCCCAACGGATCATCACGGCCGTGAAGGCGCAACATAGCAGGCACGCGAGCGCAGCGCTGACCGCGGAGAATAGAATCATGGGAGCAGCGTCCTGGGATGCCGAAGTCTTGCGGATGCGAGCTACGTACGCATATCAACTCTGAGAATCCGCTTCAGCCGCGGTCGCAGCATAGCGGGGATCGTAGTAGTAGACGTCTTCCGCCGCGCCCGTTACCACTGCGCCGAGCAAACGGACGTTGAAGGCGTCCAAGACTTTCCGCGCGGCAGTCACCTTGGGCAGGCGACTGGTGTCGCGGAGGACGGAGAGAATGACACCGTCCACGGAGGTGCTAATGAACCGGGCATCCGCCACGGGGAGGAGAGGGCTGCCGTCCACGATGACGAAGTCGAACTTGTCTCGCAACTCGCGAAACAGGCTGCCGACGGCGCCGTTGGCCAGAACGGCCATGCCGTAGCGAGACCACGTTCCCGCCGCGATGAGGGACAGGTTTTCGAGATGCGTCTCTTGGATCGTTTCCTCCAAGGCGACTTCCGCGCGCAAGACCTCGCTGACGCCGGGGCTTCGGTCTACGCCGAAGACCGTGTCGAGCGAAGGACGCCGCAAATCGAAGTCGACCAGCACGACGCTCTGCCCCATCTCCGCGAGCGTGGCCGCAAGTTGAGAAGACAAGGTCGTCTTCCCCTCGCCTCCCACGGCGCTTGTTACGAGGATCACCTTGGAAGCCTCGCCGCACGGGCTGCGGATCAGCCGCGCGGCGACGTGACGGACCGCTTCGGAAAAGACCGCCCGCCAATGGCGGTGCCGGCCGCTCTCGGAAGCCAAGGCCCGGGCGGCGCGCCTCGGCAGCAACGGGACCGTACCCAAGATTTCCACGCCGGCGTCCTTGGCCACCTCGGCGGAGGTGTTGACGGTCTTGCGGCGGGTATCCCACCAGAGGATGGCAAGCCCCGGCAAGCAAAAGCCGCCCAGGCCGCCCAACAGCGACAATTGAAGGCGTCGGTCCTGATCGCTGAGCCGCGGCGACTCGGCCCGTTGCACGAGCGTGATCCGAGGCTTGGACCGCAACTCGATGCGAAGCTTATTCCGCTCCTCGGCGATCGTGGCCAGGGTCTTTCGCGCCAGATCGACTTCGGCACGGAGGAACTCCACCTCGATCGATCCCTTGCCGAACGTTTCCGCCGTCTTGCGGACTTCTTCCACCTGCTGTTGCAATTGAGATTGCTGCTGTTCGAGGATGGCCAGCTCGAATTTGAGGCTCTCGAGTTCCTCGTCGAGCGTCGCCAATCGTTTTTTCTCCAGCTCTTGCTTCAGCTCCTCGCGTCGGGCTTGAATCTTGGCCTCGACTTCGGCCAACTCCCGAGCGTATCGCCCTTCGTATCGATTGGCGAATTCCGGCCGCACCGTGTCCCGCATTTGAGCCGTCAAGGCCTTGAGTTCCGCTTGGCGCATCTGCAACTGCACCATCACCGGATCGACGCGGCCGGCGGCATCGATTTCGGATTCGGCGACCTGAATCTGAGCCGCCTTATCCCGAATCGCGTTCTTGAGCGCGATTTCGCCATGGGTCCGCATGATTTTCAGGCTCACGCCGACCAATTCGCCACGATAGGTGGAAAACTGCTGGAGTGTGATCTGTTGCTTGAGCGTCAGTGCCTGGGAGTCACCGGTTTCCAGTTGCGCGCTGAGTTGCTTGAGATCGTTTTGCAGCTTACGGACCTCGCTCTCCTTCTCGACATACAACTGGTCGAGTTCGCCCAGGCGGTTGCGTCGCTCGTTTTGTTCGACGTCAACCACTTCCTCCATATAGGCATCCACGATGGCGTTCACCAAGGCGGCCGCCTCATTACCCTTTTCGCCGGTCACGCTCACCTGCATCAATTCCGCATCGCCCGGGTAGCGGACCGACAGACGTTCGCTGACCCACTGCACGGGGTCAAGCTCGTTTCGGATAGCGGCCAGTCGCGCGACCTCCGGCCGGCGCAACGCCGAGACCAGAACAAAACGGCTGCGGAGATATTCGAGCTGCGTGCTCTTATACACCTCGAAGTTACGGGCATCCCCGGATGATTCGAAGAGCACGGCTTGATTCGCCGCTGAAACCCGAATCAACGCAGTGGCGGTGTATTGCGGCACCACCAGAAACCAGGCTCCGCCGGCGCAGACCGCCGCCGCGACCAGGCCGAGAAAGATGACCGCCGGCCACCGCCGCCGAAAGGCATGGAGATACACGCCCATCCCGCCGCCCTGCGCGTGCTCGCGCTCCGGCGACTGCCATTCGGCGTCGATGTAAAACGGGGACCGCGAATTCAGCACCGCAACCGACCCTGTTCCGGCAGGTACGGCCGCCGTGCTGCCCGCTGACACGTTGCTGTCGCTCATGCCCTTACTCTGTTCGAAAAACCCTGTTGCCGCATCGAAGTGGTACCAACATCCATTTTCAACCCGTGACGTTCGGTCCGTCAACCATTTTCCGAAGGTTCTTTCACCCTGGGGCGAGAGTTAGTAATTTTGCAAACGGCATTCCAGACGCACGCAATCGCCGCGGCGGGCGCCAAAAGGCCGTCCTACGCCGATCCGCCGGCCAACGTCGGTTTCCTTTTTTCACCCTGTTGCCGGCGGCGTTCCACCGAGACAACAACCGGCGCCGCATCCGACTGCGGCACCAGAATCCGGTCCAAGAGATAAAGTTCGACCCACACCAGAAGGACG
>JAAZNR010000514.1 GCA_012798155.1 Thermogutta sp.
AGGTCGACTTCGATCAGGCGTTTGGGGTAGTTCACTGCTGCCACTCCTTGTTCGCTGCCAAAATGCCCTTCGGATCGCAGGCGTAGTGCTCCACCTTTACGACCGGTTTCCAGCCCAGGCGGGCGGGATTGCGGATGGGGTGGACTCCGGGCGCCGAGTATCGCCGGGCGTCAGACATGGAATACATCCTCTTCGCCGACAGGCAGGTCGTCGCTGACCTCGGCCTCGATCCAACCGAGCATGTTCAGATTGCGGATGGCTAAGGCGACGTCCGTCTCGTCCAAGGGCGGACGGCGGCTCTGCTTCCAATCTAGCACGTGCCGGAGGACCTCGCTCTCGCGCGGCTTGGCCTGGCCGGATTGTCTGAGTTCGGCGGCGGCGAAGTGGACGGTGGCGGCGATCTCGGCCTGCCGCGTGTTCATCCGCATGAACAGATCGGTGATCTTCTCGATGGTCTCGCGCCAACGATCCAGTTGGTCGATATAAGCGCGGCGGGCGTCGTCGAACGTCGGCCCGGTGCGGACGACGAACATGGGCCCCCGACGCTCCTCGCGGATCAAGCCGTTGTTGACCAGGGCGGTGACGCGGCGCTTGAGGTCGGCGGCGTAAGGGCCGTAGCTGCCGCGCTGGTAGCGCAGACCGGTAGGGATGCCGCTCTCGGTGGCGAAGTAGGCGATCTTCTGGAAGGCGGTGCGTCCGACGGGCCAGTGGTACGGTTCGCGCTCGATGCCGCGGAGAATCTCGACCAGCGCGACCCAGCCGGGCGGGATGCGATAGGCGGCCTCTTGGCGGGACGGCGCGGGCTGCTCGCGGCCGGCGTCGTCCAGGAACGAGGGCCGAAGTTCCTCGTGCGGCGTGCCATAGGGCGCGAACAGGTCCACCGGGATGTCCAGTTGCTTGAGACGGCGGTAGAGCGTCGGCCCGACCACGCGCCACTCGAGCTGCCCTTGGCCGCAGCCGAGCGGCGGGACGGCCAAGGACGTGATGCCCCACTCGCGGTAGTGCTCCTGGAGGTAGCACAATCCGGCGACGATGTCTTCCAGGCGAGAGACGGAGCGCCAGTGGTCCTTGGTGGGGAAGTTGAGAATCCACGGCGGCGTCAGGCGTTTGTAGAGGTACGGCCGGCCGAGCTTGACCTTGCGGAGCTTGCAGAGTTGGGCGTACTCGTCGAACATCTCGGGGAAGCGATTCTTGAACTCCAGGGCGATGCCCTTGCCCATCACGCCGACGCAGTTGACCGTATTGACCAGCGTTTGAGCGTCGGACTCGAATATGTCTCCTATGCGGACGGTGATCACGGTTGTGCTCCTCAACGAAAAAACAGGTGCGGCTTGACGACGACCTGCAAGTTGACATTCAGGGCTTGGACGGCTCGGCGAGCCTCGTCACAAGATACGTACGCCCTGCGTATGAATCTGGGGTCGATCCGGTCCGGGACGAGGACTTCGGCGCACTTCATGGATGTGTGCCGCCATTCCAAAATCTGATTATCCGGATGGGTCCACCATTCCGCAAAGACCATTTCGCGCTGCACCTGGGTTAGGCCGTCGGGCGCTTCGGCAAATCGCACGTATCGGCTCGCGGCGTTTTGATCGGTGACCACCACGCCGGGCAAATCCAGAACATCCGTGCTTATGGAAAGCACGCAGATCGTCGCGTGCTGGGGCAACCGCTTGTAGAGCATCGGATTCCGGGCGGAGATATAGAGGTTCGCATACTCATGCAACGGGCGACCACCCGGAATGCGGACTCGCGCTCTGCGATCCTGGATGACCTGCATGGCAACCGATTGATGGAGAAGCCGGGCGGCGCGGACATGCGACAGGATGCCGTGCCGCAGGATCGACGGGATGTTGCAGATCGGCGTGATGTAGTGCAGCTCCTCTAGCTCGTGACGCTGCATCCATCACCCCTCTTCCGCCGCGATGATGGCTGCCGCCCCGACGGCGTAGTGCTCCACCTTCACGACCGGTTTCCAGCCCAGGCGGGCGGGATTGCGGATGGCGTGGACTTCGGGCGTCGAGCCGCAGTTGTAAACCACGTACAGCCAGTAGTCGTCCTTGAGGCGTTCGGCCGTCTTGTACTCGTTGGTGGTCAGCGCCACTTCACCCACGCCGGCGCGGCCCTTGACTTCGATGAAGCGGACCTCGACGGCCGTGGCCGGGTCTTCCGGGTGGCGGCGGCGGGAAATCAGGTCGAAGCCGCGGTTCTGGGCCTCGACGCTCTCGACCTCGCGGCCCTGGGCCTGCTCGTGGGCGATGACGGCCTGCACGGCGACCCGCTCGATCTCCCGGTCGGTGACCATGGGGGCCACGCCGGGCGAGGCCCGCTCGGGATGCGGCAGAACCCACGCGCAGCCGACGTGCTGAATATCGCCGATGGTGCACTGGCACTCGCGGTCCAGCTCGGCCAAGCGCCGGTCGCGGCGGGCGTTGAGTTCATCCAGCCGCGCTTCGCATTGGGCGATATTGCCGGCCAGTTGCGGCGAGCGGTCGCCCGCCTCCTGCTGTTCGTGCAGGCGGCCGAAGGTCAACTGCTGCCGGTGGATGAGTTCATCGAGGCTGATTGCGATGTGGCGGCGGATGGTGTCGGTCTCCTTCTTCCGTTCCGCCGCGATCTCGGCCAGGAAGCCGCGGAGGCGTTGCTCCATCAGGGCCTGCTCGCGAAGGGTCGGGGCGGGGAGTCCGTCAACCGAAGGGGCGGCAGTGCCCTGGGGCGCGGCGGTCAAGTCGAGAAAGATCGTCGGTTGCCGCACGGACGGTTCGCCGGCCGTATCGGTCTGGACGACGAACAGGCGGCGGTGCAATTCCTTGCCCAGCCCGTCCTTGACCGACGCCGAGTAGACGTCCAAGTGGTACGGCTCGGGGCTGTGCAGGTCGTAGAAGACGGAGCCGCGGGCCAGGTCGTCGCGCACCTGCTCCCACAGACTTTGCCGCACCGTCTCGAAGAGGGGATGGCCCGGCGTGACCCACTCGCACGTCGGGTCTTTGGCGAGCAGGGCCTTGTCGAAGACGATCTGTTTGTATTCTTGGCCGAGCTTGCCGAAGCGAGGTTCGAGTTTGTCGCCCATCGCCCGCAGATGACGCGGCACGCGCCCGATGCGGTAGATGTGGCTGCCGCCGCGCGTTTCCTTGGGGAGGAGGCCGAGGAGGGGGGCGGCCTGCGTGAAGAAGTCCTCGACCACCTCGGGCACGAGGCGCCGCTCGCGGGCCTCGGCGGACTTGCCCACGATGGCCGATAGATTCAGTTCCCGCTTGGCAAGACCCTCGAGGGTCGAATCGGTGATGCGGCGGAAGCGTTGCGTGTCCACCTCTTCGACGATGCGGGCCTTGATGGTCTCCTCGGTCTGGTTGCGCAGGTACATGTCGCGGATCAACTTCTCCAGTTGGTTGGCGGGGAAGACGTCGCCCAGGACGTTGAAAATCTTGCCCGTCCGCTGGGGGTCGAGGTCCCGCTCGATCTGTTCCAGTCGCTCGAAGAGCTTTTCCAGGACGCGGCCCTCGCGGGTTTTGGTGGAGACGAAGTTGAGGATGAGGCAGTCCCTCTCCTGGCCGTAGCGGTGGATGCGGCCCATGCGCTGTTCCAGCCGGACGGGGTTCCAGGGGATGTCATAGTTTATCATGAACCAGCAGAATTGCAGGTTGATGCCTTCGCCGGCGGCCTCGGTGGCGACGAGGACCTGGGCGGACTCGCGGAATTCGCGTTCGGCATAAAGGCGCGTGCCGGGCGTGTCGCGGTCTCCGATCTTCATGCCGCCGTGGATTTGCGTCACGGACAGGCCCCAACCCCTCAGCTTGCCGACCAGGTAATCGAGCGTGTCCTTGTGCTCGGTGAAGAGCAGCAGCTTCATCGAGCGGTCCTGGAAGACGCCTTGTTCCGAAAGGACCCCGCGGAGCCGGGCGAGCTTGGTTTCGACCTCTCGTTGCTCCAACCGCCGGGCCTGGTCGATAAGCTTTTCCAGCTCCAGAATCTCTTCGCGGAGCGCGGCCGGGTCGACCGAGGCGACGGCGTCCTCGAGTTCAGCGAGCTTTTCCTGCTGCTCGTCTTCGGGCAGATCGTAGAAGTCGTCGGGGAGTCTCCTTTCGATCTGATCCTGGCGATACGCCTGCGGGTCTTCCAGGATTTTCTCGCGCTTCTCGCGCATCCGCTCCAGGCTGCGCCGCGCGGCATAGACGCTGGAGGCCAGGCGGCGTTGGAGCATGGCCATGGTGAAGCCGACGGCTTGGCCGGTAACGGCGTTCGCGGCCTGGGCCTTGATGGACTGGTCCTCGACGTAGCGCGTCAGGGCGTCGTACAAGTCCCACTCGTCGCTGTCGATCTCGAAACCGACCGTCCGCACATCGCGTTTCGTGAAGAGCTTTTTGGGCCGGCCGGTGTCCGGGTCGGGGAACGTGACCAAGGCTTCCTTCGTGCGGCGGAGGTAGAAAGGGGCCGAGTTGCGCCGCATGGCCTCTTCCAGGCTCTTCACGTCGCCGTACACGTCGGCGTCGAGCAAGCGCAAGAACAGGCAGAAGTTCTCCGGGTCGCCTTTGTGCGGCGTCGCCGTCATGAGCAAGTAGTGGTCCGTCATTTCGGAGAGATGCTCGCCGAGCTGATAGGCGAGGGTCTTCTTGTCCGCGCTGTAGGCCGACATCTTGTGCGCTTCATCGACGACGATGAGGTCCCAATGGCTGCGGAGGAGGCTTTGGCGGGCATCGTCGATGCGGGATACCCACGAAACCGAGGTGATGACCTGCTGCTTGTCCTGCCAGGGATTGCTGCCGTAGTTGGCACGCAGCACGTCGCCGCGCACGATCTCGAAGGTCTCTCGGAACTTGTCCTTCAGCTCGCGCTGCCATTGGAAAGTCAGGTTTGCGGGCGTGACGACAAGCGTCCGCCGGACAAGCCCCCTGATCTTCAGCTCCTTCAGGAGCAGGCCGGCCATGATCGTTTTGCCGGCGCCGGGGTCATCGGCCAGCAGAAAACGGATGCGCGGCAGCTTGATGAAGTAGTCGTAGACGGCCTCGAGCTGGTGCGGCAGCGGATCGACGCGGGCAATCGACAAGGAAAAGTAGGGGTCGTACTCGTATGCCAACGCCAACCGCAGGGCTTCGATACCGAGCCGAAAGCGCACGGGATCGCCGTCGAAGGGCGGCCGGTCCGGGCTGACTTGAAGTGCGGCGATTTGTGCGGCGTCCAGAACCCGCTCATGCAACTGTCCCGTGTCGAGGCCCTTGCCGACCAGCTTCACCGACGAGCCGAGCGGCGTGCAAACGATCACCTGCACAGGCTCGGGGAAGATCGGACCCTTGACGGTGGAGCCGGGTTTCGGCATTTCGATGCTCATGGCATTCCTTCTCCCGTTTTCGATCATTGGGGCCGACGCGTTGCGATCATTGAGGCTGACGCGTTGCGATCATTGGGACCGGCGCGTTGCGATCATTGGGGCCGGCGCGGTTCAGGCTCGCCGGCCTCGCCTTTGCGGACCCACTCGTCGATCTCGCCGCGTTTGAACTTCCACAGACTCCCGACCTTGTGAGCGGGCATGTTCTTGCGGTCGATCCACTTATAGATCGTGTGCCGCTTGACGCCGAGGTACGCCGCTATTTCGTCCACGGATAACCAGCGGTCGCCGATCACGTCGCCCATTTTCAACCTCCGGCCGTTCGGCTTAAACCTCCGGCGCTTCGACTCGGCCGGAGAGAGGGACCGCCCACGCGAGGGGGCATTGTCCAACCTATGACACTGGGGTTAACTGGATCGTAGCTTATCGGCCGGCCGGCGGAAAGCGGCAGCTTATCAGCTAGCCGGTGGAAAGCGGCAGCGCCGATTGGCAGGGGAGGTCCGCGAAGTGGGGGCAGTTTGCGGGACCGCGAGGCGGAAGGCGGTTCCGGGAGGGTACCGTCCAAATCGGTTCGTCCGCTTACGCCGCGGATCGTCCCCGTGCGAGCGATCCGGCATTGTCGAGGCCGGTCGAGGCGTCGGCCGGCGTTGAGCGAGCCGCTGCGCTGGGGCTTGGACTCGCCGTTGGCGGGACGCCGCCGGGCGCCGGCGGGGCTTCACCTCGATGGCGACGTCGCCCGGGGCGGCGGTGTCGGGGACCGGGCGTCCTGAGACGTTTGCGTCAGGGCGGTGATAATGGCTTCCGCCACCCGTTTCCCCGACAGCAGCATCCCGCCGAAGATCGGTCCCATGCGAGGGCCGCCCAAGGCGGCGCAGACGCTCATCCCGGAAACCCACAGGCCGGGAAAGACCTCGCCTGCGTGATCCACGACGAATTGCTCTCCGGCGGCGGCGTCCATCGGTCCTTCGCCGAGTTCCGCGGTTTGAGACGGCAGAAGGCGGCGACGCCGAAGGCATTCCACGAGGACGGCTTCGTGGCCGGTCGCGTCCAGAGCGGCCCTTGAGGAGAACGTGATCGGGTCGACCGGCAAGGCGCCGGAAATGGTGGTGCGGTTGACGACCACGCCGGTGACGCGACCATGATGCAAGCAGAGGTCTTCGGCGGTCATGAGATTCAAGATGGTCGCTCCTGCCTGGAGGGCGTTGTAGCACAAGCCGGCGGCCAGCTCGATGGCGTCAACGGCGTACAGGTTATTCCCTTTCGGCTTGCACGAGATTCCCATCTCGCTGAGGAGGGCGACCGCCTCGTCTTGAACGACGGCCACGCTCATGGCCATTCCGCCGCCCCAGATTCCCCCGCCGGGCGAGAGTCGCTTTTCCAGCACCGTGACCTTGAGACCGGATTTCGCGAAGAAGGACGCCGCCACGAGGCCGGAAGGTCCGGCGCCGACCACAATCACGTCGCTTGCAAGTGCGTCAAGCAGCTTCTCGTGGTACGTGCGGAGGATTGTTTTGGAGATTTCCACCTCATCCAGTCGCGTCATGAAAGCATTCCTTTCTTCAGCTCAACCTTGTCGCCGGTGCGGCATCGCCTATGGCAGGAGGAACGTGCCCCGGTAATGTGCGTAGTCTTCGATTGTGGGTTTGTGGGTCGCCACCAGATCGTCCGGCAGTTGGGACATCGCGAAGAAGCGGAGTTCGGAGCCCTCGATCCCGTCGGGGCGGGGCTCACCCTCCCACTGCCGAACCACAAAGGCGATGGAAAAGCAATAAATCTCGTCGCCGTTGGGGTAGGTGAATCTCTGCGTGGGACCGGAATACAGCCCCATCGGTTCCGCTTTCAGGACGACCAGCGATGTCTCCTCGGCGACTTCCCGCTTAAGGGCGTCCAGGGCCGTCTCCCCCAACTCGACGCTGCCGGAGGGTAGGCACCAACGCGGCATGTCCAGACGGCGGAGGAGAAGAATCTCGCCCTGCGGATTGAAGATCAGCGCTCGAACGCCCGGCAATAGCATCGGGCGAGAACCTATCAGTTGCCGCATCGTCTTGATGTAGTCGTTCATGAGTTTCGAGCGAAGTAGTCGTTCACGCCCCTGCCCGGTCTGTCATTGCAGCGCGGAGGCGCAGAGTCTGTTTTTGAAACGCAGAGGGCGCAGAGGAGGCGGAGAGGGCAGAAGGAGCACGAAGAATTGGTCGCCGGAACTCTGCGCTCTCCGCGTTCTCTGCGTTTCTAGCTTTTTATTTCCGCCTGGGTTCTGTGCGTTTCCATCTTTCTTTCCGCGTAGCCGTCCCTGGGCCGCTGCGAACCCCAAAAGGTACCCAGCTGATTCACACCCGAAGGAAGCAGTCCCATCTTTGCGAGCTTTCCCTTCGCCGCTTTTTCGTTGACGAAGGTTTCAAGGAGCCGGCGGAGGCTCCGTCTTGTCGGCGGCGTGGGCGCTGAACTCATCCAAAAGGATTTGGGCGGTCCATTGTGCCGCGAGGCCGACCACTTCGGGACAGTCTCCCTTCGCCTTTTCTCGCACGTCTTTGCATAGCACGCTCCCGTAACGCTCTTCGTACTGCTTGTAGAGCTTGCGAACCAACTTGTGAGACTGTTCCGCGCTGCCTTCGAACTTGCCGTTTCGGCGCCTCCCGCACAGATAGCCGATGGCCATTGCCGCGCCGGTGAACCCGCCGCAGTTTTGCAGCCCGGTCGGTGTGGCTCCTCCGTCCAAACAACTCGCTCCGCGGAACAGTCCTTGGTCCGCCGCCAGAAAAGGAATGGCATCCTGAAGGGCCGCCAGCGTGCATTGGGCACAGCCGCCATATTCTTTTTCATACTGGTGCCCTAATTGGTATGCGTCCGCGATAATCTTTTGTTCTTGGCCGCCCACGTCGAACGGCGGCCCCTCCCCGGCAGGATCGCAGATCTCCGCGATAAGGATCGCCCTGCGCCTCCGAGGCAGGACGACCAGCCCCGCCCCGGCCGCCATCAGGCCGAGGATTTCACGCCGGGCCGACGCTGTTTCGCAACTGTCGCTGGTAGGAAACTTGGTCATGGGGGTGCCCTTGAAAACGATGATCCTTGGTTTGCCTCGTCGGATAGTGCTGCTCCAGGTTCCGCGGGAACCCGTTTCCCCTGCGATGGTTGCAGCACCATCCTGCCGACAGGACAGCCGATGTCCCGGGCGATGACCGGGCATTTGACTCGCAGCAGAAAGTAGATGTTCGCGGAGGCCTCCGTCAGTGTTTCGTAATTTCCTTGGCCTTTGGCGATGATCAGGTCGGCATCGGTGAAACGCCGCTGAAAGGCCTCGTGGCAATCGTGAAGGACCGTGCCGGGTGCGTCGGAGCCGTTGTCGATCACCGGCACCAGATCGAAAAGGCCCGCCTCCTCCGCGTCCTCCAGGGTTGCATCATTGATGACCGGTGATCCGCGCACGGCGACGGTCACCTTTTCGCGCGGCATGTGCTCGATGAGCAAACGGTCGAAAACGATCTCGCCGGCATTGTCCGTCAAGTAAAGGATGCTTCGCGCCCGTTGAACGGCGGCTGCAAACTCCGCGGTGCTGCCGTGGAGAGGTTCCTGAAGGGATCGATCGAGGGCATCTCGGATCTCGGCTTCGCCCAGGCCGCCTTTCACGCCCAAATCCATGACGTTTCCGGCGATCGCCAGGCGCACGGCGGCGTCCCAGGGATCCGGCGATTCCTCCACGCGACGCCGGAAATCCGGCAGGAGGTCCAAGGCCAGCCGATTGAACCGGACCTTGCTTGCGCGGTAGGGGTCTTCGTTCCGGCAGAGTTCGCGGATCCGCCGGTGGACCGCCTGAGCCAGGGCGGCCGGCGGCCGGCGCAAGTCCATCCTGCCGGCCGACTGCAATACCTCGCGAAGCACCTGCTCGTGAATGCGTTCATCATCGGTCACCAGGCGCACCGCGGAGAGAGACTGCTGAATCAAACAGGGAATGCAATCGAAGAACGTCTTCATTTAGGTCCTATCGGGTTGAGGCCAATGCTCGTCGGCGTTGGGGCCGGACAACTCCACAAGCAGGCCGTTTCGGAAGGAATCGACGGCCTCCGCGACGGTCCCGGAGGAAGCCTGGAAAACCCGCACACCGGCGGATTTGAACGTGGCGAACGCCTTCGGCCCGATATGCCCGACAATCGCGGCCTGAACCCCCAGGCTGATCAGCGCACCGGCGGCTTGCGTGCCCGCCAGGTGCGGCGTCCGCTGGAAATCGACGTTGCTGCAGACGCTGAGCGTGCCGTGGTCGATATCGACAACGAGAAAGTAGCGAGCGCGGGCGAAGTGCGGGTCGAGCTTGGAGTCCAAATCCTTGCCGTCCGCCGTGATGGCAACCTTCATTTTCCACGCCCCCTCTCCGCGAGATCGCCGCCCATGGGTAACAACTACTCCCGCGATATCTCAATCGAGACGTGGGCCGGCAATGCCAAACCCGCCTCGACTTCGATCGCCTTGAGGATGCCCACCGGGACCGGGCAGGCAGCGTGCAGGCCGTGCTTGGCCGCCAATTGCCAAATCCGCGGCGGATCACCCGCGATCCATACTTCAGACCAGGGGTCTACGTCGGCCAGTTCGCCGGCGAAGCTCCGCACCATGCGGCAGCCGCTGTCGATCGCAATCGCGAAGCGGGATCCTCGCGACTGCACGGTGACAGTCGTCTGCAATCCGCATATGCCCGGCGAAATGCATGCCTTGGCCGTCATGACTTTCACCTGAGACGGAAGGGCTTTAACGCCGCGTTCTCGGCGGCGGAGTCTTCGGAAATCCGTTGGTCGTCACTCGTTCGCCGGCGCGGCACCCTTCTCGGGAATGGGCGTCAGGTCGGTCCCGCTCGGCGAGGCGGTCGCAGGGACGCAGGCAGAACAGCTCGACGCGCCCCGGCTGGTAACAACGCCGTAGGACTGATATGCCGGGTAGCTGTAATAGTAGCACGACCAGTCGCAGCAGCAGTCCTCGCAGTAAGTCCAAGGGTACGCCGGCACATAGCAGCACGGGTCGGCGGCGTAACAGCAGGGATCGACGACGTAGCAGCACGGGCCGGCGACGTAGTAACAGGGCTCGGCGACGTAGTAGCAGGGACTCGCGGTCCACCATCCGCACCAGCCGTGCGCGACTTGTGCTCCGAAAAGGCCGACGCCGGCCAAGAGACCGAGCGCAAGGAAGTGCTTTCGCATCATCACGAACCTCCTCTCTTTACGAAGTCGTATTGCCTCAAGGGTCTGATGCGGCGCGTGACCCGCCCACTCGGAGGAAGCGTGCCTTTTCGGCGTTCACCGCGCGAAACTCAAGTTATGAATGGACTTTTGCAAACTGCTCCCCTCTCCCTCTGGGAGAGGGGCAGCGGGTGAGGGCTTGGTGAAGTTGGGCAATCACGGCGAGCCGTTTTCGCGGCTAATTGCCCTCACCATAACCCTCTTCCAAGGCGGACGAGAACTTGTCACCACAATTTGCAAAAGTCCAGTTAGGAAACTCAAGTTATACCGTCTCTTTTGGTAGCGATGGGCAAAAGGTCGAACTCGGCCTGGGTGCCCACGTGACAGGGGATACATTGATCGGGCATCGCATTCCATAAGGCCGCCGTAGCGGCGCGGCCCGTGCAGTGCGCCGGCCCCAAGCAGCCGATCTTCATGTCGCGCAATTCGTCGATCGTCCTTTGCAACCGTTCCGCCGATGCGTTTACCAGGTGCATCCCGCCAAGGACGGCGTGAATGGGGCGATCTTCGGTCAGGCGGCGCACGTAGCGGAGGGTGTTGATGATCCCCGCGTGGGCACAACCCAACAAGACGACCGTGCCTTGCGCGGACTGGAAAAAGACCGCCTGATCATCGACGATCGGATCGGGGATGCGGCATTGCGGATCGAGGAAAAACGGGCCGCCCGTGTCTTCGAACTCGGTTGTCCGCGGCACGGGGCCTGTTACCATGAGGAAGTCGGATACGGCGGTCGGGCCCTCGGTCGCCACCCACTGATCGCGATGCCGCTCGAAGGCTCGCTCGCAGAAAGAAGGCATCCCGATCTCCCGGGAGGTGCCGTCCTTGTTGCGGGCATATTTGGGCTTCATCGCGGCCGGGTGAGCGTAGATGGCCGTCGGCCGGTTGCTCCGCAGGGCATCGGCCAGCCCGCCCGTATGATCGTAGTGTCCGTGGCTGAGTACGATGGCATCGACTCGGTTCAGGGAGGCGCCCAGCCGGTAGGCGTTGTTGACCAGCGCCCCGCCTTGGCCCGTGTCGAACAGAATGCATTGTGATCCGGCCTCGATCCAAAAGGACAGGCCGTGCTCAGCCAAGAGCCCGGCGCTCTCGGCCGTGTTCTCGACGAGGACGGTGATTCGCGCTTTGTCCGTCATATTGCCTTCTTTCCGAAGCGGAACACGGCATCCTTCTCGACGAACCTGGCCGTAGCCGTGGCTACGACCTGTCCGTCTTGGAGCAATTCAGCGGCCGGCCGATGAACCGGCGAGCCTTCCGATTCGAGCCAGGCTCGGACCACGGCCGGCAGGCCTACCCTCACCGGATGACGAAAGCGGACATGGATGTCCACGGTAACTGCTGCGAGTCCATGGGCAAACAGGCAGTTGGTCATGGCCCCGTCCAGCAGCGTGCAAATGACTCCGCCGTGAAGTATTCCCGGATAGCCGGCGAACACGGGCCGGCAAGGAAATGCGGCCTCCACGGCCCCGTCGTGAACCGCATGGAACTCCAGCCCGAAACCGTGACCGTTGGCAGGCGCACACACGAAACAGTCTGGGTGGCTTCGTCGGCGGAGGAGCGAGAGAGCCAGGTTGGCATCAAGGTGGTTCATGGAGCTGCTCAGTGGTCGCAGAGGTTTTCGCCCCTGACGATGGTACCGTCCAGAAATGCGTTCACGAGGGCTTCCGGGGTATCCGACGGTGCGCCGTACACGACTCGGATTCCCTTCTCCGCGAAGAGTTGCTGGGCACGCCCCCCAATCCCGCCGGCAATGATGACGTCGGCCCCCTGGTCGTGCAGCCATTGCGGCAACAGTCCGGGCTCGTGAGGGGGCGCGGCCAAAATCGTCGTGCCGCGATGCCGCCGGGCGGCCTCGTCCACGTCGACCAAAGCGAACTCCGCGCAGTGACCGAAATGCATGGCCAGCCGGCCATTGGCCAGTGGGATGGCGATTTTCACTGTTTCTCTCCTTCCGTTAGCGATGGTTCTTTGGAAACTGTCTCCGAAGCGGCGATCACTCGGTTGATCACCTCGGCAAAGGCTCGCGCGGCGGGGCTGTCGGCGAAACGGTGGATGTAAGGTATGCCGCCGTCGCCGCAGGTCACGATCTGAGGGTCGATGGGGATGCGACCCAGGAACGGAACGCCCATCTCGCGGGCCAGCGACTCGCCGCCTCCGGTCTTGAACAAGTCGATCCGCCCGCCGCAGTGCGGGCACGTCAGCCCGCTCATGTTCTCGATGATACCGACCACCGGCATCGACACCTTCTCGCAGAAGGAAACCGACCGGCGAACGTCGGCGATCGCCAGGTCTTGCGGGGTGGTGACGAGGATCGCGCCGGCCGGCTGACCCGCCAATTGCGCGACCGACAACGGTTCGTCACCGGTGCCGGGCGGGGCGTCGATCACTAGGTAGTCGAGAGGTCCCCACGCCACGTCTTTGAGGAACTGCTTGATGACGCCGTATTTCAGCGGCCCCCGCCAGATGACCGCATCGCGGTTGCCGGACAAGAAGAAGGCGATGGAGATGACCTTCAGGTTGTCGCCGATCTCCAGCGGCACCAATTCGCCCTCATGGGCCACGACGCGGGCGTCATCCAGCCCCATAAGCTTGGGGATGCTCGGCCCATGGATATCGACGTCGAGTAGCCCCACGCGCCTTCCGGCCAGGGAAAGCGCAATCGCCAGGTTGGCCGCCACCGTGCTCTTGCCTACGCCTCCCTTGCCGGACATCACCAGGAGCTTCCGGCCGATCTGGCACATCCGCCGGGTCAGCGCCTGGCGGTCGCGGAAGTCCTGTTCCGACTCGTCGGCCCTACGCTGCTTCGAGGGACAGTCGGCGTTGGAACACTCGCTGCACTGTTCGGTGGTTCGCCGCCCCTGGTAGTCGCGAATGGCCGCCTGGAGCGTATCCGCCGCCAAAAGGGCACAGTGTTCCGATTCCTTGGGTAGCCCGCCCAGGGCTTCGAGCACGTCTTTCTGCTTGATCTGGAGAGCTTCTTTGAGAAGCTTGCCGGTAGCCAGCTCGGTCGCCATGCTGCCGGCGGCCCGCGAC
>JAAZNR010000515.1 GCA_012798155.1 Thermogutta sp.
GACGTTAACGGCCACTCCAAGGGCGACACCCAGCAGCATCCCGACCAGAATCCGTCGCGGCAACTTCCAGGCATGGGATCGGTCATGGTCGGCCGTCATCGGCGACTCCAAGTATTACGGAATGAAGCTCGGTCTCCCGGGATGAACCTCGCCCCGGAATCCGTCACCCGTCATCTTAACCCTGGACTTTTGCAAATTGTGGTGACAAGTTCTCGTCCGCGTTGGAAGAGGGTTATGGTGCGGGCAATTAGCCGCGAAAACGGCTTGCCGTGATTGCCCAACTTCACCAAGCCCTTACTCGCTACCCCTCTACCGGAGGGAGATGGGAGCAGTTTGCAAAAGTCCAGTTAACCCTTTGGAATAATCCGCTTAACCATTTGGGATAATCCGCACAAAGCTCGCGAATTCGCGCCGACGAACTTGATCTCCCAATCGTGACGGACCGGCCGCCACGAAAATCTAGTCGATTCCCGTCAAATCGCAAACCCCTGATCGTTGACACGGTTCGCCTCCGTATTTCAATGAGTCTGATAACCCATCCATTGGAGGGGGCGGCGGAATTCCGTCTGCTCCAAAGCACGATTAGACGCTAGACTTTTGGCAGTCCGGCGGAAATATAGGGATAAATCGATCGATTGTCCGAAGCCGGGACGGGGAGCGCGGCGAGACGGCCAAGGATTCCTTTGACTTTTACAGGGCGGCTCATTTTCCAGGACGGCTCGAGGCCGCTCTCAAGACAAATGCCGCCCTCAAGATGTTGACTTGGAGGTTGCGAAGATGTGCGGAATTGTAGGTTGCACGGGGATCGGGAACGCGGGCCCTTTTCTCCTGACGGGCTTGCGGCGATTGGAATACCGAGGCTACGACAGCGCCGGAGTCGTCTTGAATAACCCTGACAGCTCACCCCGGTTGCAATTGGTGAAGACCGCCGGCCGAATCTGCAATTTGGAGGAGGAGTTCAGACGCAGCCCGCCTCGGGGAGCGTGCGGGCTGGGACATACCCGCTGGGCCACCCACGGTCCGGCGACCACCGCCAATGCCCACCCGCATTTCGGGGGAGATGGCGTCCTGGCCGTGGTCCACAACGGCGTGATCGAGAATTTCGACGCCCTTCGTCGACGCCTCTCAGCCCTCGGCTACAAGTTTCACTCGGATACCGATAGCGAGTGCCTCGCG
This sequence comes from Thermogutta sp., assembly GCA_012798155.1. Classification (GTDB taxonomy): domain Bacteria; phylum Planctomycetota; class Planctomycetia; order Pirellulales; family Thermoguttaceae; genus Thermogutta. The sequence goes on from JAAZNR010000515.1 coordinate 1,177, forward strand.
CACCTCATCGCGGAATGCCTCAAGGATACCGGTTTGAGTGCGGACGAAATCATTCGCCGCGGCTACCAACCACTGGTCCGGGCCGTACAAGCGGCCTTGGCTGAAGCCCGAGGCACCTGGGGCCTGGCCGTCGTCTTCCGTGACTTCCCGGAGGTGATCGTCGCCTCGCGGCTGGGAAGCCCCCTCATTTGCGGGGTAGGGGAGGGCGGACACTTCTTGGCCAGCGACGCCTCTGCCCTGGCTGGATTTGCGACCAACGTGATCTTCCTGCGAGACCACGAGACCGCGCTTCTCACCCCCGACTCCGTGCGGATCTACCACCGCGACGACGGGGCCGTGAACGTCAGCCCGCAGAAACTCCAGGTGTCCGCCGGCGACGTGGATTGCGGCCGTTACCGACATTACATGCTGAAGGAGATCCATGAACAGCCACAGTCCCTGGAAAACGCCATGCGGGGCCGAATCGACACCGACTTCGCCACAGCCAAATTCGGGGGAATACAATTGTCGCCGCAGCAACTGTTGCAAATCGAGCGCATCGTATTGACCGGCTGCGGCACCAGTTGGCATGCGGGTTTGGTCGGCGAGTATCAAATCGAGACCTTGGCCCGCATTCCAGTCGAGGTCGAATACGCCAGCGAGCTTCGCTACCGCAACCCCCCCATGGATCACCGCACGCTGCTTTTCGCCATCACGCAGAGCGGCGAGACGGCCGACACCCTCGCCGCCTTGCGCGAAATGAAACGCAAGGGGCACCTCAGCCTGGCGATCTGCAACGTCGTCGGCAGTACCATAGCGCAGGAGGCGGACGGCGGAATCTATCTCCATGCCGGACCGGAGGTCGGCGTAGCCTCGACTAAGGCGTTCACGTCGCAGTGCCTCGTGCTGGCCATGCTGGCCCTGTATTTCGGCCGGCTCCGCCACCTCAGCTTCGAGGCGGGTCTCCGCATCATCGAAAACCTGCGGTCCTTGCCGGATAAAGTCCGCCAAGCATTGAACTGTGATGCGGCGGCCCGCCGCATCGCCGACCGTTTTTACCGCTGCAACAATTTCCTGTACCTCGGTCGCCAGTTCAACTTCCCCACGGCGCTGGAAGGGGCATTGAAACTCAAGGAAATCAGCTACATCCACGCGGAAGGCTATCCGGCGGCGGAGATGAAGCATGGTCCGATCGCCCTAGTGGACCAGAACACTCCCAGCGTCTTTTTGCTCCCGCGCGGGCCGGTCTACGAGAAGGTCTTGGCGAATATGCAAGAGATCAAGGCACGAGGGGGTCCCATCATCGCCGTCGTCGAGGAGGGGGATACGGAAGCCGCCGACTTGGCCGACGAACTGATCGAGGTCCCGGCCGTGGCGGACTTTCTCCAGCCGATCGTCTATATCATTCCGCTGCAACTGCTGGCCTATCATATCGCCGTCGCTCGAGGGTGCGACGTGGATAAGCCGCGGAATCTGGCCAAAAGCGTGACCGTGGAGTGACGATGAGGGGGGCAAGCAAGCCCGCCGCGTCTTGAGAA
>JAAZNR010000516.1 GCA_012798155.1 Thermogutta sp.
CTGGGCCAAGCGGGTCATGCCCGCCGTGCTCCGCAAGCTGGCCCGCCATGCGTCGATCCAGACCACCCTCGGCTACTACGTGGACCTGGACGCCGAGGCCCTGGCGGACGAGCTGTGGGCCGAATACGTCCCCCGTGCTAATGAGACTGGCAACACTTTTGGCAACATCGACCCCAGAACGGGTGCCCCTACCCGCGATGCCGATGCGACGTAAACCCTTATCTGTTCGCGAGTAACGCAAAATGAGGCTGTCGGGACTCGAACCCGAGACCTACGGATTAAAAGTCCGTTGCTCTACCAACTGAGCTACAGCCCCGAAACCATCCGGCCCCGCTGACGAGTTCCGAGGCCGGCCGCCGATCGGGCGGGGATGCCGCGCGGCCTGTTACCCTCAAGAAGCTCGACGATGGAACGAAATCACCCGCCGGTTTAGGCCCGACGGGTGCCGCTGGTACCGTCAGCCGTCGGCAGGCCCTCCGTGCCGCCGGCGATAAGAGGCGATAAGAAAAGTCTACCCGGTTCTCCCTCCATCGTCAATCAGCCGTTGTTTTCCGGAGACGCCTCCGGCCGCCGTGGATTCGGGTTGCGGCGCGCAGCACCGTCGCTATGGGTGCGGGGTATCGCGAAACCGACCGCGGCTCATTCCGGGAAGAAATCCCGGGAAGAAGCAGCTCATTCCGGGAACAAGCGGGTGGAGAGATAGCGTTCTCCCAGATCGGGCAAGACCACGACGATATTCCTGCCGGCATTCTCCGGCTGCTTGGCCAGTTGCAAGGCCGCCCAGACGGCGGCCCCGCAGCTGATCCCGCACATGAATCCCTCGCAACGGGCAAGGCGGCGCGAGGTTTCGAGGGCGTCTTCGTCTTCGACCTGAATCACCTGATCGATGATCGAAAGGTTCAAGACGTCGGGGATGAAGCCGGCGCCGATTCCCTGGATCAGATGCTTACCGGGTTTGAGTTCCTGCCCGGCCAGTTTCTGGGAGATTACCGGGCTGTTCGCCGGCTCGACGGCAACGACCTTGACGTCCGGTTTGCGAGACTCGAGGACCTCGCCCACGCCGGTGATGGTTCCGCCGGTACCGACGCCGGCCACGAAGATATCGACATTCCCGCCGGTATCGCGCCAGATCTCCTCCGCGGTCGTGCGCCGGTGGACCTCCGGATTGGCCGGATTCTTGAACTGCTGCGGCATGTAAAAGTTGGAATGTTCCTGCACCAGCTCTTCAGCCCGTCGCACGGCGCCCGGCATTCCCTCGGCGGCCGGCGTCAAGACCAACTCCGCGCCGAACGCCTTGAGCAAGCGTCGCCGCTCGAGGCTCATGCTTTCCGGCATGGTGACCATCAGCTTGTAGCCGCGGGCGGCACACACGAACGCCAGGCCGATGCCCGTGTTGCCACTGGTCGGTTCGATAATAACCGTATCCTCCTTGATCAACCCCTGCCGCTCGGCCGCATCGATCATGGCCCGCGCGATACGGTCCTTGACGTTCCACAATGGATTCAAGCTTTCGAGTTTGCCGAGAACATTGGCGACGGCGCCCTCGGTGATTCGGCGGAGCCGAACCAGGGGCGTGTTTCCGATGCAGTGGGTGATGTCGTCGAAAACACGACCGTTCGCAACAGGCGTCATTCAAGCTTCTCCCGACAACGCAGTCCAA
>JAAZNR010000054.1 GCA_012798155.1 Thermogutta sp.
CCCCCCAACTCCACATCGGCACGGCGGGTTTCGGCAATAACCATCCCAGCAGCAGCACTCCCACAATGACGGCACCGCCGACGGCAACCCAGCCGCGGACGGCATCGCCGGGCATGGTCAGATTGCGTTCGCGCAGATAGACCCGCAGTTGGAGCAAGCTGGTGGTCATCAACAAACCCACGCCCGCAACCACATAACTTGCCGCGTATATCACCGCCCGCTGCGCGGGGCCGTTCAGACCGGCGACGGCGATCACAAGCAATCCGCCCAGCAAGACGTACAAGACGGTTCGGCCGGGCGGTCCCTGCGGCCGGTCCGGATAGACACGGTTAAAAAAAACGCTCAGCGCACGGTTTTCCCGTTCCCCCGCCAAGGTACTCTCAGATCCGTCCTGCGAACCGTCTTTTTTCGCGTCCGGCTTTTGCGGGGCGGCCTGCTGCGACCATTCCTCTAACAACCCTCTACCGCCGGATGACGCCGCGCCCTCGTCCAAGAGCAGGCAATCCAACATGAGGTGGTGACAGACCAGCCAAACCGAAACGACTATCACCACATGGAAGACGGTGGTCAAGGCGGGAATGCCCGCGATATGCGATTCCACGAAACGATCGAGGGCGATCACGCCGAGGATCAAAAGGGGGCTGAGATACAAGCCCGCCCGCGTCCGACCCATTTCAATGGTGATCCACGCGATCAGCACGGCGGCAAAAACAAAGAGGCCGCCGACCCAGCGGAGACGCAGCGGAAAATCGCCGCGGTAGAACGATTCTTGCAGCAGGAAGACAAGACTCCCCACCATCATCATGACCAATACGGGATTCACGATGAGGGCGAGAAAGTCGGCGGCGGTTCGGCGTTCCGACGACATGGTTCTTTCCAGTCCGGCGGGCCCGCGGGCAACGGGCCGCCGTCGGTAAACTCAGCGATAGACATATTGACTGCAAAACGCCGGCAGATACTCCTCCGAGGGCAGGTGGCGCGTCTCGATTCCCAGATCCGCAAGTTGCGCGGCGGCCACGCTGAAATCCAGCTCCGACGGGTGGTTGAAAATCGCCACGACCTGTACCCCGCGACGCCGCACCGCTTCCAGGGCCGAGGCCGTCTCCGCGGTCAGCATCCCGATGAATGCCACGGCGGTCGTCTCCAAGGGGATTCGCGGCATGGTCTCTTGAATCAAGTCGGCCAAAGACAATCCCTCGTACAATTCCACCCGGGCCAAGACCTCCAGCACGTGCTGGAATTGTTGGGGGCCGCGCTGCGGCGGCAGGATCAACGGAGCGGCGGCGCGCCCCGCTTTGCCGACCGACGTTTGAATACGAATCGCCGCCAAGCGATTGTGGGGATCGGGGTCCCAGCCTTCCTCTCTGGCACGTTCCACGGCGTCCCGGCCGTTGCAAATCAGACCGAACGGCTCGTTCATCAAGTACAAGGCGTGCGTCAGGGAAGCCGCTGCCGTAACAGCCAACTCCGAGCGCGCGTAGGCCTGCCCGGACGGATAGCCGCCGGGAGACAAGTCCAGGAGCAGGGTGGCGCCGGCCAAGGCCGAGGGTTCATACACCTTGCTTTGAAATTGCCCGGTTCGGGCGGTCGCCGCCCAATGAATGCGCCGCGGGGGATCGCCGGGTTGGTAGGGGCGAATCCCGGCAATCCGGGTCGGGTCCTCGAACAGTTGATAGGCCAGACGCATTTCGCCCAAGGGTCGCTTAGCGGCGATGTCGTAGCCCTCCAGGGGCACCACCTTCGGGTACACCAGCAGATACTGCGGCGGCGCCAGCGATCGGTACCGACGCTGCAATCCGAACGGATCTCCGGTTTCGGCGAGAAGCGGCCCAATGCGATAGAACCCTCGCCGCATGCATTCGATCTGGTAGAAAAGCCGCTTTGTGCCGCCTTTGGGCAAACGCAAAAAGGCGAGATTGCGCCCCAGCAGCCGCAACCGCGGGGGAGCACCGCGGAGATCGGCGGCCGGGATCAAGTCTTCCACCATCAGCCAAGGCACGGCCAGGCGTCCGCGGTTGTGCAGCTCGATGTTGAACGCCACTTTGTCGCCGATGCGGACATCGACGCGATTGCATTCCCGCGCGGCCGACACTTGAGTCGCCCAATACCGGACCAGCAGTCGCGCCGCGAGCGCCGTTGCCAGAAGGAGATAGGTGGCCGCGGCCAAGGGAGCGGACCCAAGTATCAAGGCGATGCCAAGCAGCATGGCGGCCGCCACGGCCCAACGGACGATGACCTTGTCGGTCGCCGGTCGGCCGGCAGGTTCCCACGAAGCTCGTTTTTTCGACGCAGGCACGGAATTCAAATGTCTCTTCCCGCGGACGCCGCCGCCGGGCGATTGGGAAGGCCTTCGGCCGATCGCCTTCGCCGGCAGCAATCCGCCCGGTATGCCCCGCTAAGACGACTTGGCCGTCCTGGGCGCGGGCGGCTCCACGATCGGGACCGGCACGGCATCCAGGACCTCATTCAAGACATCCTCCACGGACACCCGGCGCAAGCGGCTTTCCGGCCGCAAGATGATGCGGTGGCCGAGTACGGCGTGAAAGATGCGTTTGATATCATCAGGCAACACGAAACCGCGCCCCAGCATGGCGGCCACGGCCTGAGCCGTGCGAAATAGCGCGATCCCGGCACGCGGACTGCCCCCCAAACGTACGTCTTGATGCTCCCGTGTGGCATGCACCAATTCCACGATGTACTGCTTCACGCGATCCTCCACGTGAACCCGCCGCACGGCCCGTTGGGCGTTCAAAAGGTCGGCGGCGGAAATGACCGGTTGAATCCTGTCGATGGGATGCTCCAATTGCAGCCGCCCCAACAACTGGATTTCCTCCTCCAATTGGGGATAGCCGAGCGAGAAACGGAGCAGAAATCGGTCGAGCTGGGCCTCGGGAAGGGGGAACGTCCCCTCGTGTTCGATGGGGTTTTGGGTGGCGATCACCAAAAAGGGCGGATCCAAACGGTACGTGGCACCGTCGATGCTGACGCGGCCCTCGGCCATGGCCTCCAAAAGCGCCGACTGCGTTCGCGGCGTGGCGCGGTTGATTTCGTCCGCCAGCAGAATCTGGCAAAAGATCGGCCCTCGCCGGAATACGAACTCGCCCGTTTTGGGATGAAAGATCGAGGTCCCCAGGATGTCGCTGGGCAAGAGGTCGGGTGTGCATTGGACGCGGTTGAACGTAACACCCATGCTCTGGGCCAAGGCCCGGGCTAACATCGTCTTGGCCACGCCGGGCACATCCTCCAACAGGACATGTCCCTCCGAGAGAGCGGCCGCCAGCGCGAAAACGATCTGCTGACGCTTGCCGATCAGGGCCTGCTCCACGTTGGCGATCACCTTTCGGGCGACCGCCTGAACCGCCGCTAAGCCCAATCCCTCGCTCATCGCCTGCTTGCTCCCGGCTTTCAATCGCCGTTTATGCCGCGTGGGAACCCGAAATTGCGTGCCAAGGCCCATGATCCGGCAATAACGTGCCAAGGCCGATGATTCCACAAACGTGCCAAGGCCCCTGATTTCGCAAACGTGCCAAGGCCCATGATCCGGCAAAAACGTCACTCTTAACCATTCCTTGCAAGCGACGGATTATCGGATTATAGCGAGTGGAACACCTGTAAGGACTCGTTCTCCGCCGATGACAAGATTCTCGTCCCAATCGCATTCTATGCTCGCCCTGATACCGTCACAAGTTGCGGTTCTGTGGTAAGATAGACTGTTCGAGGAGCGACAAACCGTGGAGCCGGGACACGCCGCTAGGCGGGCAACGGCACCGCGGGCATGGTCGCGGACGCACGGCGCGAAATCGGAGTACCGGGGAATGTCCAAGAGAGCCTTGATCACCGGAATTACCGGTCAGGACGGGTCGTACCTCGCCGAATTTCTGCTCGAACAAGGATACGAAGTCCACGGGATGGTTCGGCGCTCCAGCACGGAGGGATTCGACCGCATCCGGCATATCCGCTCGCGGGTCATGCTCCATCAGGCGGACCTGTTGGACCAGCTCTCGATCGTGCGCCTTCTGGACGCCATTCGCCCCCACGAACTCTATAATCTGGCGGCCATGAGCTTCGTTCCCACCAGTTGGGAGCAACCGCTGCTGACGGGCGAGTTCACGGCCCTCGGCGTGACGCGGGTGCTGGAGGCGATTCGCCAGGTGGACCCGGGTATTCGTTTCTACCAAGCCAGCTCCAGCGAGATGTTCGGCGACGTCCGCGAGGAGCCGCAGGACGAAAACACCCGGTTTTGGCCCCGCAGCCCGTACGGCGTGGCCAAAGTCTACGGCCACTGGATCACCGTCAATTACCGCGAGAGCTTCGGCATCTTCGGGTGCTCCGGCATCCTGTTCAATCACGAGTCTCCGCGGCGAGGGAAGGAATTCGTCACGAGAAAGGTCACCGACGCCGCGGCCCGCATCAAGCTGGGGCTGCAAGACAAATTGCACCTCGGCAATTTGGACGCCATGCGAGATTGGGGCTTTGCCGGTGACTACGTCCGCGCCATGTGGATGATGCTTCAGCAAGACAAGCCCGACGATTATGTGATTGCCACCGGTGAGAAGCATTCGGTCCGAGAATTGGTGGAAACCGCATTCTCGTACGTCGGCCTGGATTGGCGGAAGCACGTCGAAATCGATCCCAAACTGATCCGCCCGGCCGAAGTCTGCACGTTGCGAGGGGATGCCTCCAAAGCCCGGCGCATCCTCGGCTGGCAACCGCAAGTCTCGTTCACGGCCCTGGTCCGGATGATGGTGGATTCGGATTTAGAGACCGTAGGCCGTGAAACGGCGGACCATCCCGGCGGAGGGAAGTGATTGCGACCCGTCGCCGGCAAACGTCGTCGTACTTCAACAGCGCGAAATCCGCCGTAGCAACTGCCGTAGGCGACCGCCGGATAAACCCAACCCATACCATGCCTCATGAAGCGTATTCGTAAATGGACGATCGCCTTTCTCAAGGCGGCCATCTCTATTGGAATCCTGAGCTACCTTGTGTGGGACGCCGTGCACAAGGGCGAGGGGCTTTTTCGCGACGAACACGGCTTCAATCCCTTGCTCTTGCAGCAACTCATCCATCATGCCATGGAGCGTTGGTACCTGCTCCTGGCGGCACTGGCGGCCTCGGCGGCAGGCGTACTTATCACCTTCGTCCGTTGGTGGCTGCTGATCCGCGTCCTGGGAACGCCGATTCGTCTCGGCGAATCCTTGCGACTCAGCTTCGTGGGATTCCTCCTGAACCTCGCACCGATGGGGATCGTGGGCGGAGACATGGCCAAGGCGATTCTCGTCGCGAGACGTTTTCCCGGCCATCGGCCCGAGAGCGTCGCCTCCGTCCTGCTGGACCGCATCCTCGGTCTCTACGTCCTCTTCATCACCGGGGGCATGGCGATTCTTTTGACCGGATTCCACCGGCAACCGCAGCCTGTCGTTCAGACCATATCGGTGGGGATTATCGCCGTTTCCGCGGCCATGACGGTCGGTCTGCTCGTGCTTTGGGCGCCCGATGCGACCGACGGCGCCTTCCTGCGGCTGCTCGAGCGGATGCCGCTGATCGGCTCGGCGATCGCGCGTTTGGCGGAGGCGATTCGCCGCTATCGCCATCACCTGCCGTTGATCACGGCAGCCATGTTGATGACCTTTCCCGTGCACTTACTGAGCGCGTGCTCGATCTTCCTCGTCTCCTGCTCCATATTCCCCCGCGTCCATTCGTTGAGCTACCACTTCGTGATGGTCCCGGTCAGCGCTTCGGCACAGGTCATCCCCTTATCCATCGGCCCTTCCGAATTCGTGCTGGATCGCCTGTACGCCACGATCCCTCTTGTTTCTGGCGAAACCATACCCCCCGGCCAAGGCCTTGTGGCCATGCTGGTTTATCGCGTGATTACGCTGATCATCGCGACCATCGGCGTGGGATACTATCTTTCCAGTCGCCGGGAATGGACGACCGCCTTGGACGAGGCGGAATCTCCCCAGACCGAGTTCGTCGCCGCCGTTCCGGAGTAGCCGTAGCCGCCGCGACGACTGCTTCGGCCAAGGGCCAGCGTTTAGTTTTACTGCCCAGGGTCGCCGAAACCGGCTTACCGATCTTACGCAGACTCACAAAGCTGCGTACCCCAGTTTGCTCAACTTCTCATTCTGCGTAGTAAAATTAGCAGGCGAAACCGGCCGCGCGGCTCCGGCAACCTTGTCCCCGACGGTGAAGACGGGAGACGGCGACCGATCGCGGCAACCGCGGTCGTATCGGGGATTCTTCCCGGCCTTCGGCTGGACGGCTCACGGAGGTACGGCGGCCGTTGCCGAAGACACGGCCGGAAGACGGTCCGCGAGGCAACCCACCTCTCCCGCCAAACCGATGGCGGCATCGTCGATCATCGGGTCCATGAGAGAAAAGTCTCGCGGGGTGTGCTCGTGGGGCAAAGTGCCGTCCGGCAAGGGCCGACTCCAGGGGACGGCGCCCCAAGCGGGCGAAGTCTCATTCTCCCACCGCCAGTAGTTTTTCCAGGCCTCGAACGGCAAGCGAAGCGTTTCCGGCCCAGTGCCGGGGGCGATACTCCAGAAGACGGCGAACCGCTCGTAGAAGTTTCGGTCTCCTCGCCAGCGAAACCTCCCCAAGGCCTCCTCCGCGCTCATTCCCACGTGTTCGACCAGAACTCCCTGCGGAGGACCAACCCAAACCGAAGCCCGGGCGTCGATTTCGACTTGCGGCACGTACGGCCGATATTCGCCGGGAATCACGCGCACCACGCCGGATCGGACCGCACACGTCACGTTTGCCGCCGTCAAACGGACGACGGACTCCTTCGCCAACGGCATATCGCTGCCCACCGCCTCCAACAGCCGCCCGGTGGTGCTCGTCAGGCAATTCTCGAGCGACACGGACAATGGCTGTCCGGCGCCGACCCAAACCGCTGCCGTCTCCCCCCGCAGCACGCAATTCTTCAGAGAGATCGCGATCGGCCTCACGGCAATATCGGATGACGGCAAACCGCCGGTCAAGAGGACGTACGATTGGGGATCGCTTCGCACCTCGAAGATACGGGCCGCCGTGGCCCGATCCTGGCTGCTCCAGCCCCTTTCCGCTACCGTCACCACGCAGCGTTCCAAAACGACTTGAGAGCCGAAGTCCAGATGCATGACGGACCAACCGTCCGGCCAAACGGAAGATACATTTTCCGCGCGGAGGTCGAGATCCCGAAACGTCAACGTGGCGCCCGCCGCCGCAAAGAAGGTCTTCTGTCGCTGGAAGAGCGTCCCCAAGGCCGGACGCAGCACGAGCTCGGGTCGACGGCCTTCGGCAGCAGCGATGATCAGGCTTCGCCCCCGGACGTCGCACGGTTCAATCTCCAAAGGTCCGTCGAAGTCGAGCCGAATTTCGTCGCCCGCCTGCGCCGCGGACAACGCGGCCCCTAACGTGGGAAAGCGCCCCACCGATTGCCCCCTGGGGTCGACCATCAAAACGCCTCGGGCGGAACCGGCGGTGGGCGGGCCGGCACCGGGAAGCGTCGCCCCTCCGCCGGTCGCGGAGGGCTGTTCTCCCGTTATCCCCTCGGACGCCGTGCCGACGCCGTACCCTGACGCAGTGCCGGAAAGGGGTGACGACGTGTCCGGTAACGCAAGGGGGGCGTTCGCGGCGTTTGCTGACGCATCTGCACGCAACGGCCCCGGCAACGGTGCCCCCGGCCCGGCCGCCCCCGGATCGGAAGATACCGGCGGTGAGCCTAGCCCCTGTGACGGCCCGAAGAGCCTGTCGCTCGGCACGGTCGAAGCCGGCCAATCCGGCGACACGACTCCAAGCCGGTCCGCCATCTCCAGCGGCGTATCGTGTTCTCGCCCGGTCAATCCCACTCCCCCAACCGAGAACCCCGGCAGGGCATGGAAACCGCTATCGGATTCGAGCTGCGAAGTCGGGTCGCTAGGCAGTCGAGATTGATCGGCCACCGCCGAGAGATCGGAGCCGGCGCCGGCGGTGCCCGGCAATAGCCGATGGGCAGCATCGGAAGGCGACTCAGGTTCGAGCGGCGCGG
>JAAZNR010000517.1 GCA_012798155.1 Thermogutta sp.
CCTGCGAACGGGGATCGAGCAGGGTTACCGATATATCCTCAACATGGATGCGGACTTCAGTCACCCGCCGGAGAAAATCCCGGAGTTGATTGCCGCCATGGACCCTCCGGGAAAACCGCCGGCCGACGTCGCGATCGGTTCTCGCTACGTGCCGGGCGGCGCGGTCGTGGGCTGGCCGCGGACCCGCCGCTGGATGAGCGCCGCGGTCAACGGCTACGCGCGCCTCCTGCTGCGGCTGCCCGTCTGCGATTGCAGCGGGGCGTTCCGCTGTTACCGCGCGTCCACGCTGCAACGGCTGGATTTCGCGGCCGTGCGGTCGCGCGGCTACTCGTTCCAGGAAGAGATATTGTATCGCCTCCGCCGGGCAGGCGCGGTTTTCCGGGAGGTCCCCATCACCTTCACCGACCGGCGGCGGGGGCAGTCCAAGATCGACTCCCGCGAGGCCCTGGAGGCCCTCCGGATCATCGCCCGGCTGGGGCTATTCGGCTGAACGCATTCTCCTCTCGTCCGCCATCCTCTCGCGTCAACTTGTCGTCCACTCCACCGCTATCCTTTCCATGGTACTGATCCTCCACCCCAACGCGGTCCTCTTCCCGGAACTCATCCTCCGTCCCACCGCCATTCTCCTCCCTGAAATCGTCCTCCTCCTTCCCTCTGCCATCCCCGCCGCCATCCTGTACCGCGCCGCGACTCCCCACTGATTCTTCGCCCGACTCGCGTCATAATGACGGTACGAACCTGCGGGGCGACTGCGATGCGTGCGGGCAACGCGCGGTTCGCGAGGAGGAGCTTGATGGAGGAACACGACATGCCGTCGCTTACCGAGGGGGTATTTCAGGCCGATTGCATCGAGGCAATGAAGGCCCTGCCCTCGGAGTCCGTGCATCTGATCTTCGCCGATCCGCCTTTCAACATCGGCTATGAATACGACGTGTATCGTGATCAGCTCAACGACGAGGAGTATATCGACTGGTGCCGGGCATGGACGGGGGAGGCGGCGAGGCTGCTTCGTCCGGACGGCACATTCTGGCTGGCCATCGGGGATGAATACGTTGCCGAGTTGAAGGTCATGATTCAGCAGCAGCACAGGTTGGTGCTGCGAAGCTGGGTCGTGTGGTACTACACGTTTGGAGTTCACTGCAAGCGAAAGTTCACCCGCTCCCACGCTCATCTGCTTTATTGGGTCAAAGACCCGAAACGCTTCACGTTCAATGACGGGGAGATTCGCGTGCCGTCGGCGCGGCAGTTGGTCTACGGCGACAGGCGGGCCGACCCGCGCGGACGCTTGCCCGACGACACCTGGATTCTTCGCCCGCAAGACGTGCCCGACGGCTTTCGCCCCGACGAGGATACCTGGTACTTCCCCCGCGTTTGCGGCACGTTCCGGGAGCGGGCGCGATTTCACGGGTGCCAAATGCCCGAGCAATTGCTAGGACGCATCATCTCGGCCTGTAGCCGGCCGGGCGAATGGGTCCTCGATCCCTTCGCCGGCAGCGGCACGACATTGGCCGCCGCGAAGAAGTTGGATCGCCGCTATCTGGGCTTCGAGCTGTCCCCGGAATATACCGCGAACATCCGCCGCCGGCTGGACGGGATTCAACCCGGTGATCCGCTGGAAGGATCGGCGAATCCGCTCACCAGCGTCCCCTCGACGGATCGAGGCCGCCGCCTGGAGGACGTCGCGGCGAGGCCGAAACGAAGGCGGTTCGTACGCCGCCCGGCCGCGCCGACCGCCGATTCCGGACTGCTGGACGGTTGCGATTGA
>JAAZNR010000518.1 GCA_012798155.1 Thermogutta sp.
AACCTTGAAAACGTCTTCGCGGCGCTACGACCCCGCTTACCCGGTCGCTGCTGGAAAGTATTGGGCTTTGGGCAATGGAAAGGTCAAAACGAAGAGACAGGGAAGAGATGCAAACGCAGAGCACGCAGAGCACGCAGAGAACGCAGAGAAGACAGAGTTGCGGCTATGCCAATTCTTCTTGTTGTTCCTCTGTGCCCTCCGCGCCCTCTGCGTTTCAAAGACAGCCTCTGCGTCTTCGCACTTTCGAGCGACTGCAGTCGGTGCAAGTATGAGCTGGAGCCGTTCACGGGCCGGCGGCGGGCACGTCTTCCAGTGAGCCGCTCCGTTCCCGTCCCTTAAGCCGCATCGTCACGAAGCTGCGGAACGAGGATTCGCTCCAAGTCGCGGAGCGCGCAAGGTTTTGACAGCACGGCGGTCGCCCCGGCCCGAAGATAGCGGTTGACATCGTGCCAACGCGGGAACCCCATCAGGAGCACGATCGGCGGCGGTGCCTCTCCGCCGTTCTCTGGTTGAAAGCGGCCGAGGTGCCGCGGGGGCAGCTCGCCGTCGCGTTCCACGTCGATCACCACGCCGGCGGTTCGCGCCGGCAGGGGTTGAAGTCCTGCACCGCAGCGGTGCCACCGCACCGTTATTCCCCACAAACCGGCCGCCGCCCGCAACCATTCAAACACCGCGTAATCCCTCGACACCACCAGCAGCAAGGGAGCATCCTTCCCGGCGTCGGGTTTCTCCGCTTGGCGTCCCCGCGCTGCCGTAACAGTTTGGACCTCCGCCAGGACGAGGTCCTCGTCGGTCGCGGTGGGCGGCAGACTCCACGCCCGATTCTTCCCTGCCCGCAGCAGCCGCAACTGCTCCTCGGCCGACGACAGCCACTGGTGCCAGTAGTAGCGCAGCACGCCGGGCAAAGGTTCTCCGGAACGAACCTCGCCTTCGCACCAGCTTCCCAAGATGACGACGTATCGGGCCAGCGGCAGCCGCCGCCGCAATCGGTCCAAATCCCCGGCCCGATGCTCGCCCGGATACCGCTGTAAGATCAGCACCAGATCGTGCTCGCTGGGCGCATCCGCCGCCGCGACGATGGATGCACGCCGCCGTAGCCGAACCCCGTCCGCGGCGGCTAGCAGCCTGATGCAGGGACGAAACTCCGGCCAAGACGTATCGCCGATCAAGAGAACTCGTATCATCGCCGACAATGCCGCTGGATCCGAACCGTGGGTACAACCGGCACGCAAACCGGCACGCAAACGGCTCGCCCCGAAACACAATGGTCGGGCAGTTGTTCCGAACGCATCGATTGGCAAAGCGCTGCGTTCCCATGGTGACCGACTCATGGTGACCGATCCGGCGGTCGGCGGCAAGACCGACCGTCCGCTCCGCGTGTCTATCGTCCGCTCCGCCTGTTTGGTGAAAGCTCGCCATGATTTGCGGGAGTGCGCGTGTTCGTTGCGGGGGAAGGTTCGGGCGGGACCGGGAGCGACCCCTCCGTTTTCCGCTTTTTCGGTATAACCCGAGCGGAGTCAATGGGATTGGGCTAAGGGGTGGTTTTTTGCCGAAGCGATTATGGAGGGCGGCGGTCCGCGGTCCCCTCGCCGCGTTCTTTCGCCGGGCGGCACGGCGAGACGCCCCACAAGGCCGTGGCGACGAACGGTTCGCCCGAGGACCTGCCGCCAAGCCGCGAGGCAGAGGGAAGAATGCCGGCCGGGTGGGAAGCAATGCCCGGTCGCGGAAAGCGTAACCAACCCAACCATGCGGAACGGCCGCCGATCGACGCCCCGGCCGGTAGTCCCCATACCGAACAATTCCAGGTGAAGGAGCATCCGATGCTTGTCCTATCTCGCCAACGAGACGAGAGCATCATCATCGGGGACAACATCGTCATCACGGTGGTGGATATTCGGGGCGATAAAGTTCGTCTCGGTATTCAAGCTCCCAGTGAAATCCCCGTGCACCGCAAGGAAGTGTACGAGGCGATTCAACGCGAAAAAGAGCGCAAGGCCGCCGAAGGCCCCGCCGCCGACACTGCGGCCGGCGAATCGAAAAAGTGATACGATCGGCACGCTCGGCCGGCGGGATTCCGCGTGTATCGAAGATGCGGCCGCTGCGAACGAAATTCCTCCTTCGCGGCGGCCGCTTTCGTTTTTGTGACCTACATTTCCGTGACGAAACGCAAAATGAGAGGCATCGACTGCGAAACCGGATGTTATCCAATTTACCTAAACATCCCAAGATGTCGGGTCGATATCCCTCGATAGCGGTTGCCTAGGGCACGGAGGTGCGCCCGCTTGGATGCGGCAACTCGCTGCTGCGTTCGCGTCTGTCGTCCATCGTTCCAACCGCTTTCGTCGAATCGGGAGACGGAAGCTGAGGTAATCCGAAACACACGGTCGGTCGCCCTTCCTTTCCCGCACCTGGATGGGTCGACCGACGCCCCGGCCTCGGCCGAGGCATCCCGTGCCGGCAAATTCCCGCTTGTTCCTTGTGAAAAGGTGAAAGACCATGACCCGCATCAACACCAACGTCAGTTCCTTGACCGCGCAGAAGACTCTTGCCCGGTCGCAAGCTCAGTTGCAGGAGGCCCTGACCCGGCTGAGCACCGGTCTACGAATCAACGTGGGCAAGGACGACCCCGCCGGTTTGATCGCCAGCGAGGCCCTGCGGGCCAACATCACGGCCACGCAGAAGGCGATCACCAACAGCGAACGCGCCAACCAGATGATCGCCACGGCGGATAGCGCTTTGGGGCAGGTCAGCTCCCTGCTCAACGACATCCGCGGGCTGGTCTCCGAGGCCGCCAACTCGGGCGCCCTGTCGGCCGAGCAAATCCAGGCCAACCAATTGCAGATCGATTCCTCGCTGGAAGCTATCGACCGCATCGCCAACGTGACCCAATTCCAGGGCCGGCGACTCCTCGACGGCAGCCTCGACTTCGTTACCTCGGGGGTCGATAACAGCAAGATCACCAGTCTCCAGATCGATCAAGCCAACTTCGGAACGTCGAGCCAAATCGACGTCAATCTGGACGTCGTCTCCCAAGCCGCCAAGGGCAGCTTGCAATACTCCTACGGGGCGATCGCCGATGACGTGGTCCTCGAGATCGCGGGCAAGAACGGCGCCGAGGCCTTCAGCTTCGCCGCCGGCAGCGGTATCGAGGACATGGCGCAGGCCATCAATCTGGTTTCCGACGCCCTGGGAGTTCGGGCGGTCGTTCAGACCGAGGCCACGGCCGGCACCATCACCACCTCCAGCTTCGGTTTGGACAACGACGTGGTGATCACGGCCGACCAGGCGGGCCAGGCGGCGGGCGACATCCGCGTGAAATACACCAAGGGCAGTTCCGCCTCCACCACCGTTTCCTATACCGCGGCCAGCGGCGGCACGCCCGCCCTGATCGACGTCCAACTCGGCACGCGGCAGTGGGCGGCGGCCTCCGGTGAGGTCAATCCCGCCGGCACCAACAACGCCATCAGTCTCACCGCTAACATCGAGGGCGAGGAATTCAACGGCGTCACGCTCAACGTCACCGATACCGGCCTCGGCGGTGGAATTACCCTGAGTTATGACCACGACACGAAGGTCTTGAACATCGGAATCGAAAGCGGCACGACCACGGCCGATCAATTGGTGACGGCCATCAACAGCGACGCCGCGATCTCGGCCCTCTTCACGGCCGCCCACGTGGGCGAGTCCGACGGCTCCGGCACACTGGCTGCTGCCGACGGGGCCTGGGCCGGTTTTACCACTTCCGGCGGCGTCACCGGCGGCGAGGTCATCGCCACCGCCAACGACGTGGTCGCGGCCATCAACGCCTCGCCCGCCGCCGCCGTGGTCACGGCCTCGCTGGCCGCCGGCAACAACGGCTACGGCACGGTCGGCGAGTTCCAGGAATATGCCTACTACGGCACCGCCGAGGCCAAC
>JAAZNR010000519.1 GCA_012798155.1 Thermogutta sp.
CGGCTAGGATCGCCCCCACAACCGTGATCCCGGAAATCGCGTTGGAGCCGGACATCAAGGGCGTGTGCAGAGTCGGCGGGACCTTGGTAATGATCTCAAAGCCCACGAAAACCGCGAGCACGAAAATCGTGATCGCCAGGCTGAGCGGCAAACCCGAGGTTTGGCCGACGTTGGAAGCGGCCTGCTCGGCGAATAGAACCAAACCAAACCACGCTGACATAGCCACCTCCTAGCCGCTGCCACTTGCGTCCCACCTCAAATCGCCGGAATCACTTTCGCGGCGCTGATTCACCAAGCTTTCCGGAATACCGGCTCGCGTCTCCCGAATAAAGCATGTGGGTCCACGGTTTTCGGCATCTACCATTGGCGACCAACATCACGCGCCGGCCAGTCCGGGGTGAACGATCCGCCCGTCGCGGCACAACATGGTCTCGCGGATGATTTGATCGTCCGCGTCCAATTGTGCGGCTCCATTTTTCACCAGGTGCTGCAGAAAGGTCGTGATATTCTTGGAATACATCTGGCTCCCGTGGTACGGCACTTCGGCCGGGAGATTGACGGGTCCCAGAACGGTCACGCCGTTTTCCACGACGGTTTCGCCAGCCTTGGTCAGCTCGCAATTGCCGCCCCGCTCCGCCGCCAAATCCACGATCACGCTGCCCGGTTGCATCCCGCGAACCATCTCCGCCGTAATCAATAGCGGCGCCCGTTTGCCCGGGACGGACGCCGTCGAAATAACCACGTCGGATTGGGTCAGTACCCTGGCCATCATCTCGCGTTGTTTGCGGTAGAATTCCTCCCCCAATTCCTTGGCGTACCCCCCCTTGTCCTCGGCTGCGGCGGTTTCCAATTCCAGCTCCACGAACTTGGCCCCGAGGCTCTGCACTTGTTCTTTCACGGCCGGCCGCACGTCATAGGCGGAGACGGCGGCCCCCAATCGCCGCGCCGTGGCAATGGCTTGCAAACCGGCCACGCCCGCGCCGATGACAAACACCTTGGCGGGCGTCAACGTCCCCGCCGCCGTCATAAGCATGGGGAAAATACGAGGCAGGGACACCGCCGCCAAGATTACCGCGCGATAGCCCGCCAACGTGGCCATCGAGGAAAGAACGTCCATGCTTTGGGCGCGCGTGATGCGGGGAAGCAACTCCAGGGCAAAGAGTACGGCTCCCTTCTCCGCCCACCGTTGGATCATATCCCGATGATTCCAAGGGTCCCACATTCCAATGATGATCCGGCCCGGCCGGCAGGCCGCCAGGGCTTCGGAAGCGGCATCTTCAGGCAGGTCCCAACGGACGCCCAGAACGACCTCCGCCGCCAGGGACTCCGACCGCGAGACGATCTGGGCGCCCTTGTCGGCGTACTCTCGATCCGCAAACCCCGCAAGCGTGCCGGCACCCGATTCCACTCGAATACCGAATCCCGCTTTCGCGAGCGGACCGACCTGAGCAGGGATGAGCGATACCCGTCGCTCGCCGGGAAAAACTTCGCGGGGAATGCCGACGATCATGGGAAACACCGGTGCCTTATCGCAATGCCGTCTTCGCGGGTCCGTGGCCGCGATCCGTCCCGCAAATTCCGCAACTGAACGGGACGTTTGAACCGATGAACCGGACGTTTGAACCGAACGCAATAGGCCGCGATTCGATAAAAACTCTAGAATACCCCGAAGCCGCACAGCTTTCCAGGGGCGGATTCCTCCCCCCCATTCTGCGGCCCAGGATCGAGAGAAACCGCGGACGATCAGCGTCTCATCCCTGACGATCAGGGCCTCATCCCTGCGGAAAGCCTACTGAGTCGGCAAATCGCCACAAAGCCCCCTGTGTTTTCGTGGAGGATTCGCCCGCTTGGCCACCGGCCGCCCGGCCATCAGTGCGCGCTGAAGAACCGGGCGTTAACTCCGTCGGGTCCCACCCGGACGCGAATCGCCCGCGTGCATCGCGGACAGTGCCCCTCATAAGCGGTCCCCTGACGGTTGAGGTAAATGCGGGCATAGACGCCGCAGCACTCGAAGAGGATTCCCAGAAACGGCCTCCCGGATTGCCTCTTCTCCCCGGATTGCCTCGGCTCGGAGGTCAAGTCGATATGGCGAGATTCCATCTCTTCGGACATCGCAACCTTCCCGCGCGGCGAACCGCATTTTTCCCGGCTTCAGACCGTGCCGCACCCCATCGTGTACCCCATCGTGTTTCGGCCGGACCCGGCTGGAGGCTCCCCTCAAAAACCGCCCCGCGTCCCCAAAGATGAAGTGAATACAATCCTAACCCGCCTCATCTTGCGTTTGCACGGCAGCCTCTTCCGAAGTCCTCGCTCTTACGCATTCCGCAATCGTCAAATCTCCTACCACGTTGACCACGGTACGGCACATATCCAGGAAGCGATCCAGACCGAGAATGATGCCGATGCCCTCGGCCGGGACCCCCACGCTCTGCATAATGATGACGATCACCGGCAACGACCCGCCGGGGATCCCGGCCGTACCGACCCCGGCCAGCACGGCCATCAGAATCACCAGAAATTGTTGCAGGAGCGACAGCTCCACGCCGAAGACCTGGGCAAGAAACAGCACCACCACGCCTTCGTAAAGGGCCGTTCCATTTTGGTTGGCCGTGGCGCCCACCGTGAGAACGAATCGCGCCACGTTCTTGGGGATGCCCAAATCCGCTTCGGCTACGCGAAGCGCGGTCGGAAGGGTAGCGTTGGAAGAGGACGTCCCGAAGGCCACGAGAATGACCTCGCCGATCCTTGAGAAAAAAGCGACGGGATTCCGTTTGCCGCCGACGAGAAGCATGACGGGATAGACCACGAACATTTGCAGGGTCAATCCCAGCACAACAACCAGAACGAAAGCGGCCAGAGGTACGAAAAGCCCCCAACCTAGCCGAGCCGCGGCCCCAAACATCAGGCACGCCACGCCGATCGGGGCCAGTGCCATGGCCCACTGCACCACCCGCATGGAAACCGCGAACAGCGCCTCAAACACTTGCACGAGGGGCAGCGCCTGCGACCCCACGGCGGCCATTCCCGTCCCAAAGATCAGGGCGAATATCATCACCGCCAACATGCCGTTGCCTTTGGACGAGCCGTCCAGGGCGCCAACCATCTCTTGGAGGGGATTCTCAGGAATCAAATCGAGCAAGATCACGCGCAAAGGCTTGGCCTGTCGAGCGGCGGCCAATGCGTCGTCCGCCGGCCCGGCGTATCGCTGATTCAGGGTTTCCCTCTGTTGGGCCGTCAGAGATCGCCCCGGCTGAATCCAGTTCACCAAACCAACCCCAATGAGCACCGAGGAAAGGGACAGCAGACCGGTGAAAAAGAGAGCGATTCCGCCCACCGCGCGCAGTCTTCGCAAATCCCCCAGTTCAACAGCTCCTAGGACCAAGGCCGAAAAAACCAGCGGCAGGACGATCGAAAAGATCACTCGCAGGAATAGCTTTCCGACCGGTTCGGTCACGTTCCGGATCAGCCAATCGACCCGATCGGGGCTGATTCCCAGCCACGAGGAAACGCCCCCGGCTGACGAGAGCA
>JAAZNR010000520.1 GCA_012798155.1 Thermogutta sp.
CCCAGCCACCCGGCGGAAACGTCATTGCGTCAACCAACATGGGAGCCGCCGGCGTAAGCCGGCGGTGGAGGCGCCGCCACGACGCGCGTCTGGGGGCTTCGCTGCGCTACGACCCCAGCCACCCAACTATTTTCCCAGGCACGGGGCCGGTGGTGGATGTGCCGCGAAGCAGGGCGACTGGGGGCTGCGCTGCGCTACGACCCCAGCCACCCAACTATTTTCCGAGGTACCCGGCTGTTTTCCCCAGTGACCCCGGATTTCCCAGTGACCCGGATATTTTGCCCAGCTACCCGGATATTTTGCCCAGGCAACGGGTTTTTCCCTGTCACGAGGATATTTTCCCCAATTTTCCGGGCGCCCGACCGTTCCGCACGCGGCCGACCACTCGTTCCGCACGCGGCCGACCAGCAATTTTTTCGGTAACTTTGCGTGTTTGACGTGTTTACAATAGAGGGGAGGTGCCGCCGCCCGCCTGGAGTCGCGGTTCACCGCGAAAGCCTGCCCCTGAGGCGATCGATCCGCTCGCGTTGTATAATCTTAATCTGCTTGCTTCGGGGGCCGTCGCGCGAACCGTTTCTGCGGCGTCGGCGAGTGATCGCTGCCGGGGGGATGAACCCCACCGGAGGAGGATTTGGGCGGCGGGATGGATTCAGGGGATCACCGGCCGGCCTTGTTCGGCTCGATGTTTGTGCTTGAGGATTTGCACAGGATGGCTCGATCCAAGAACCGTGAGGCTCAACGCGGCGTCCGTCGTTCCGGGTGGATCATGAAGGGCGCGCTCTTCGCCGTCGGGGCGGTGACGGTATCCGGCTTGCTCTTTCTGACCTCGTTCCTGCCCAAGTTTTCTTGGGGCGGGACCGGCGAGAAACCGCTTACCTATCAGGTAGTGCGCGGCGAATTCGTCAGCGAGGTCCTGGAGCGGGGCGACGTCGAAAGCGCCAGCAACGTGGAAATCCGCTGCGAAGTCGAATCGCAGGGCACCGGCGTGATGATCCTGCGGATCGTCCCGGAAGGGACCTACGTTCAGCCCGGCGATTTCCTGGTCGAACTGGATTCCTCGTCGCTTCGCGACCGCTGGACCCAGCAGCAGATCACGGTCGCCAACGCCCGGGCCGATCTGATTCAGGCCCAAAACGTTTTGGATACCGCGCTGATCGCCAAGCAGGAATACCTGGAGGGGCAGTATCGCCAGGAGTTGCTGGCCATTCAGATCGAAAACTTCGTGGCCCAGGAGAACCAGCGACGCGCCGAGGACTACCTCAAGTACAGCCAATCGCTGGCGCAAAAGGGCTACATTACGCAGGCCCAATTGGAGGCCGACCGTTTCGCCCTGGAAAGGGCCCAGAAGGACGTGGAGTCCGCGCGGACCAAGTTGGACGTCCTGGAGCGATTCACCAAGCCCAAGATGCTGAAGCAGTTGGACGCCGACATCCAGACGGCGCAGGCCAAGCTCGAGGCTCAGCAGTACGCCCTGAGCCTGGAAGAGCAGGAACTGAAGGAAATCGAGGATCAAATCGCCAAGTGCACGATCACGGCGCCGGAGGCCGGCCAGGTGGTCTACGCCAACCAGGTGGGAGTCCGCGGGCAAACGGACGTCATCATTCAAGAGGGCGTGCGGGTGCGGGAGCGGCAAACCATCATCCGCCTCCCCGATCCCAAGCGGATGCGCGTCAAGGCCAAGGTGAACGAATCGAAAATCGGGCTGGTATCGGTGGGATTGCCCGCCTGGGTGCAGGTCGATGCCCTGGCCGGCCAGGTCTTCGACGGCGAGGTGGTGGACGTGGCCGAATACCCCCTGCCGACCTCGTTCTTCAACTCCAACGTCAAGGATTACGAGGTCATCGTCCGCATCGACAACCCGACGGAGCAATTGCGGGCGGGTCTGACGGCCCAGGTGCGGATCGTCTCGCATCGCGAGCCGGACGTGCTGCAAGTCCCCGTCCAAGCCGTCTTCGAGCACATGAGGAAGTTCTATTGCATCGTCTGGCAGGACGGGACCATGAAGCCCGTCGAGGTCGAACTAGGCCCCAGCAACGAAAAATTCGTCATCGTCCGCAAGGGGTTGGAGGAGAAGCAGGAGGTCGTACTCAACGCGGCGGCCCACCGAGAGCAAGTCGGGATGGCGGAAGAGAAGTTGACGGTGCAGGCCTCGTCTTCCGGCGAGCCGGTGCTTTCGGGAGGAAATAAACCGGACGGCGGGGGCGCGGCCGGTCCCGCCGGGGAACCGCAAGCTGCAAGAGGGAGCGGTCGCCCGGCCGGTACGGAGACGGCACCGGCTGGACCGGGCATGGGACCGCCGCGGGGAAGCGGCGAGCCGGGTGCCGGCGGACCGCCCGGTGCAGGCATGGGTCCCCCGGGAGCGGGCATGGGAGCTCCTGGCGGCCTCGACCCCGCCATGATCGTCGATCGCATCTTCGACCGGACCGACGCCGACAAGAATGGCAAGATCGACGCCGCCGAAATCCCCGAGGACCGCAAGGAACAGATGCTGCAAAACGACGCCGACGGCGACGGGGCGATCTCGAAGGAAGAGATGCGGG
>JAAZNR010000521.1 GCA_012798155.1 Thermogutta sp.
CCGTAGCTCAGCGGTGAGAGCAGGGGACTCATAATCCCTTGGTCGGGGGTTCGAATCCCTCCGGGCCTACTTGATGTTCTTACTGGACTTTTGCAAATTGTGGCGACAAGTTCTCGTCCGCCTTGGAAGAGGGTTATGGTGAGGGCAATTAGCCGCGAAAACGGCTTGCCGTGATTGCCCAACTTCACCAAGCCCTCACCCACTGCCCCTCTCCCGGAGGGAGAGGGGAGCAGTTTGCAAAAGTCCAGTTCTTATCGAACGAACCGAGCCGGCTGCCGTGGTTCCGTACAAAACACGCCTCTTCCCTGAGCCGGCCCGAGACCGATGCCGACGTGCCGGCACCATCCCAGGCCGCACTTTCATCGATTTCCAGTGGTGGACCATCCTCCGTGGGCTGTCCACTATCCGGGCACAATCCCGGGCCCCGCTTTCATCGACTCCAAGACGAGCCGCCGGGAAGAGACAGAGACCCTGTTCAGGGGATCGAGTCGCAGAGGTCGATCCAAAGAGGATTCTTGCCGTCGCGGAAGGGGAAGCCCGCCTCCTTGTCCGTGACCAAATTGATCAGCGGACGCCCCTCGTGCCGGCGGCGAAGATTCTCGCAGAAGAGTCGCGTAATATCGTCGGCGCGGGTGGCGCACTGCCCGCCCACATGCGGCGTGATGATGACGTTGGGAAGGTCCCACAGCGGGTGGTCGGGAGGCAACGGTTCGGGATCGGTCACATCCATCACGGCTCCGGCGATGGGGCCGTTTCGCAGGGCCGCCACGAGGTCGTCCGTAACCGCAATGGCGCCGCGGGCCACGTTGACGAAGAGCGACCCCGGCTTCATCCGGGCGAATTGCGCGGCACCAAAGGCGTGCCGAGTGGAGGCGTTGAGCGGCAACGCCAAGATCACCAGGTCGGCGTCCGGCAGAAGGGACGGCAACTCGGCGGGCGGGAGCAATCTCTCTACGTATTCGGGCTTGTCGACCGGGAAGAGGTCCACCGCCCAAAGCCGCGTCTTGAAGACGCGCAAGACCTGCGCCAGGCGACGCCCCACGCCGCCGAAACCCACGATCAGAATCGTGCTGTGATGCAAATCTCGGGTGGGGCGGCGGATAAACTCATGCTTCTTTTGGGCGGCGAAAAAGACCGGAAGGCTGCGGAGCCAGGCCGTAATCAAGGCCGCCGTATGTTCCGAGACCTGGTCGGCCAGGACGCCGGAAGCGCTCGTCACGACGATGTCGGATGCGATGACGGAGGGCACCAGGCAGTGGTCCATGCCGGCCGCCGAAGACTGGATCCAACGCAATCGGCCGCGTTTCACCACGGCGTCCCAGTCGACGGGAACCTTGGCGTGGCCGCAGAAGATGTCGGCGTGGAGCAATTCCTCGGCGATCCGCTCTTGCGGTACGTCGGCCACTTCGGCCCAGGGGGCGGCCTCCGCAATCCGGCGGCGCTGCCGTTCTTCGTGGGGAAAGCATAAGACGATCCGCATGGTATGACCTTCGTACCGGGGAGGGGCGGATGTGGGAAAAAAGGCTCTGTCGATCCGTCCGAGCGATAGCGTGACGTTGCGAGCCAAGCCGCGAGGCGGAAACGCAGCACCAAAGCCGCGGCGGAACCACCCGCGGAGGAGCCGTTTGCGCTGCGGCAACCGGCGCACAATAGGCGGCATCCGGCCGCCGATACCGTCAGAACCGGGAAAAATGCAAAGGTTGCATCGCCCGCGGCTACCCGCGGAGGATCGGCGTGGGGGCCGCCTCCGACCGCAATCTTCAGACTACGGTGATGCCTCTCTCCGGCAAAGGGGGGATCGGCGGCGGGATCCCGTACGAGGGCGTTCCGGCGGATGCTAGGTGCGACCGGATACGTTCGGCAGGCCCGCCGGGCCTTCCAAGCGTGTCTTCCAAAGACGCACGGCGCGTTGGCGTTCGACGGGGACGGCGTTCGGCTCGTAGTTCAACGTGACGCCGGTCACGCGGCGAAGGTTCCAAAAGGCCAGCACGCGAACCGCCAAATGATCGTGTTCCAAAAGCTGGATCAATTCGGCTGCCTGTGCGTTGTCGAGCGTGGCCCCGTATTTCCACAGCAAGGCGTAAAGGAGCGGGCCGCGCTCGCCGAATTCGGCTTCCGCGGAAGCACGAACGGCCGCCGCCGATTGCGCTGATTGGCGAACCAGGGTCAGCAATTGTTCGATGGTTTGCGTCCAGCGGGCCTTGGCGGCGGGATCGTCCAGCGCTCGCCACAACGGCCTGGGGTACCGCAGGAAGGCCAAGGTTCGCTGGGCCAACCAGGCGACTTCCTGCCGGCGATCGCCCGACAATTCCTCCAACACCAGGAGGGGCGGCTTGGCATCGCCTGAAAGCGCGTCGGCCAAAACCTTCAGCGCGTTTTCCTCCAACAGACGCTCCGCGGAGAGGGGCGGGGTCAGCCAGGCCACGGGACCGGCGAGGGGAACCGTGCGGAGTTCCCGTTCCGACAATCGCACTTGCACCTGCGGTACGAACGTCATCGGCCGGGCGTGGTCGGGATCGCCCCACACGACCTCTCCCGCCAAGACGTAGAGGTCCACGATCCAAGGGATCGGTTGCGTCTCGGGGTCGTTGGGAACGGCCTCTTCGCGGCTCACATCCAGGCCGACCGATGAGTTGGCGGGCAACTGCAAGAGACCGGCGAGGTTGCCGAACTTCAAACGCAAGGTAGGCGGACCTATCATCCCCCCGGCGTCGTCCGGCCGGGCATTCAGAATCATCTTTCCATAGCTCAACCCCAGACCGGTGGAACCCGCCGCGTCGGTCGAAAGGATTTCGAAAAACAGGGGGCCCATGCCGACCATCTCCAGGCCCGGCATCAGAATCCTCGCGCGAAAGCCCGGCGGGACGAAGTAGCGCTCATAACTGTTGAGTTTTTCGGCGGCTCGCACGGGCTGAAAGTTTCCCGAGTTGCCCGTCATACGGAAGAGCATCTGCGGCAAAGGGCCGTCGGGAGCGAACTCGCCGACCGGTTCCGGGGGCAGCGGCGCGGAATCCGTGCTGGGGAGGGGGTTGGGCGGCACGGCGGGCGACTCTACTTGCCCCGGTTGCTGGATCGCTTGCGAGGCGTCGGCCGGCTGTGTGGGAGGAAGCGGCAGCATTCCGACGGGAGGCCCCGGGGCTTGTTCCTGTGCCGATCCGGGCGGTTGGGGACTTGCGGCGGACGTGAGGCCCTGCTCCCGCCCGGTCAGAGCGTCCGGTCGCGGTTCGGCGGCCACCCCGGTTTGGCCGGGGGGCGGTCCGCCGGGTGCGTTCCGGGCCGGGAGAACCGAGGGGGGGAAAACCTCCGCCTCCGGAACTCCGGGCGGTTCAGGAGTATCCGCGATATCCGCGCGCGGCCCGGCGGCTGGGGCCGACGGCTCGTCGGCGGCCGTAGCGGCGGGCGACTCTTGCGGGATGGGGACCTCTTCCCCTCGACCTTGTTCCGGGACCTGACTTGCCGGCTCCCCTCCGGCCGGGGGTTCCTCCAGCTTCGGGTTTTCTCCGCCTTCGCCGATAGCCGATTCTTCGCCCTCGCCGGGGGCCGGCTGTTGAGACAGCAGGGCGGATTGCCGATCACCGAAAAAGCTCGGCAGACCGGAGGATTGCGGCTTGTAGAACCAAATCCCCACCACAACCAATGCACCCACCAGGGCCACGGTTAACAGGGCCGGGAAGAACCA
>JAAZNR010000522.1 GCA_012798155.1 Thermogutta sp.
GCCGCCGAGGTCTTCCGCGGCGATGGGAATCCCCAACCGCCGGAGGTGGGTACGGCAGGCCGCAATGTTGTCGTCGCCGATCTGAAGCGGACCGCCGCCTCGGAACATGCAGGCCCCGCCCGCCAATTTGGCCGTCAACCCGCTGCGGTGGCAGCCTTGGCTTTCCAGCATCCGCACGAGGAACGGGACGGCGGTGTCGGCGAACTTGGCGGGCATGTCGCTCTTGCCGTGCGAGTCGGGCAGGACCACATGGGCCAGGGCCCCAAGATTCATGCGGGGATGCCATAGCACGACCGCGATACAGGAGCCGAGAATCGCAGCCAGTTGCGTCTGCCGGTCGCCCGGAATCGCTTGGCCCATTCCCACAGACAGCGTCTTCATCTGCTTGGCATCCGCGGCGGCGGTTGCGGAAGTCGGCATGAGTTCCACTCCTAATCTCCGATGGCTCCGTACGCATCGCAGCCCGCTTGCTCGCCGGTATCCGTCGTTCCGGGGCGGCGTCCTGCCGTCTTGCGAAGAAGATGTCAACCGTTTTGCGAAGGGTTACGTGCCATGACACGCTCCAGGTTTTGCCGCAACTGCACGGACGGCAGGAAGAGCACATGCCAGTTCAGCTCCTCGTCCCGGCGGTGAAATCCCGTGCGGCATACCAGCACCGTGTCAGACTCCATGGCTTGGGACATGAGCGCCTGCTCGACCACGCTGGCACCGTAATCTTGGATGAAATACGGCGGCGAAGGGACGAGCGGCCGACCCAGCAGCCGGGTCAGGGCGTTCATGTAGGCGCAGCCCAGGATATTGCCCGTCTCCGTCAAGGCCGACTTCTCCAACTCCGACCACTCCGCGTCGGGATTGCACGGCTGCCGGAGCAATGTGGAGGCCAACTGGCGGCCGTTGATCTCGTCGAAGATCAAGAGGATGACCGTCCCCGAATCGGACAGCAGGTCCAACGCCACCATGGTCAGCAGGTCGTCGCCCAACTCCAAGACTTGAGTCACGCGATCCAAGGGGACCTCCAGGACCTCGTCCAGGGAAAGCCGGATTTGGCCGTTGGTCCAGCGGCACATGGCGGTCGAGGCCTCGTGGGTGGCCGCCGCGAAGACGGACTCCAACGCCGCCGCGCGGCCGCTATTGGTGAGAGTGGTCATGGTCGCTCATTCCTTTCCCTATCAAGACCTTAGCCTACGCCTCCGGCATGGGAGGTCGATTTTTTGCGGCTGGTACGGATTAGCTGCGGTTGCTCGTGCTTTGTCAGAGCTGAAAACGCGGATCGGCCGTAGCGCCGTTTTTGCGGAATCCGCCGGGACGTGCTCGCAGCGTCGCGCGTCGGCTAATCCCAAAATCAAGCTGTGACAAAGGACTAGGCGGCGAAGTTTCCCGCGCCGCGCCGCACCGCGGCTTGCATCAGGGCGCCGACGTCCAGAATCAGCGAAACCCGGCCGTTGCCCAGGATGCTGGCTCCCGCGATGCCAGGCACGTTGCGGTAGTTTTCGGCCACCGACTTGATGACGACGTCCTGTTCTCCGAGCACGCGATCGACGACCAGCCCCAACTCGTGGTTTTGATCGCCGAGGACCACCAGCGTCGTCTCGGGGGCGTCGTGCCGGAAGTCACCGCGGCTTCCCAGCCCCTGGAACAATTCGTCCAGTTCCACGAGTGAAACGACGCGTTGCCGGACGCGGGCGGTGCGCAGGCCGTGCACCGTCAGGATGTCTTCCCGCCGGGCGCGGGCGATCTCGCGCACGACCTCGATGGGCATGGCGTACACTTCGGCGCCGATTTCCACCAGCAAGCTCGGTAGGATGGCCAAGGTCAACGGCAGGCGGATGGAGACCTTGGTGCCCACCCCCGGCGTGCCGTCCAACTCGATGACGCCGCTGAGTTCCTCGATCTTGCTCTTGACGATGTCCATGCCCATGCCGCGGCCGGAGACCTCCGTGACCTTTTCCGCAGTGCTCAAGCCGGGTAGGAAGATCATTTGATGGATTTCCCGGCGGCTGAGTTTTTCCGCGTCGCCTGGGGAAACGAGGCCGCGGTCCATCGCCTTGCGGAGAATGCGATCCGCGTCCAGACCCTTACCGTCGTCGATGACCTCGATGATGATCGAATTGCCGCGCTGGTAGGCGTTCAGGGTGATGGTCCCGGCCATCGGCTTGCCGAGCTTCTTGCGTTCCTCGGGCGATTCGATGCCGTGATCCGCGCTGTTGCGCACGAGATGGATCAAGGGATCGCCGAGTTCGTCGATCATCCGTTTGTCCAGCTCGGTCTTTTCGCCGCGAATGACCAGTTGGATCGTCTTGCCATTGGTCCGGGTGACGTCGCGCACGACGCGTTTGAATCGCTGGAACAAGGGACCGACGGGCACCATGCGGGTCTGCATGACGCTCCGCTGAATGTCATCGGTGATGCGGTCGAGCTGGTGGATCGCCTCCGAAAGCTGATGGACCGCCGCGCGAATCTCCGATAGCGAGGACATCTCTTCGTGCAAAACTTGCAGGTCCCTCTCGATGCGGCGGAGATGGGCTTCGACCTCTCCTGGGCCGGCGGCGCGGCGCTCGTCGCGGGAAAGGAGCCGAGCCAGCGTCTCCTGGATGCCGCGGAGCAACTGCACGGCCCGCAAATCTCCCGCGCGGGCTTTCAGCTTGTCTCCCAATTCGAAGAAGCGTGCCCGGCTGATGACCAACCGGCCGGCCAAATTCATCAAGTCGTCCAGCCGTTCGATATCGACCCGCAGGGTTTCAGCCGTTTTCGCCGCCTCGCTTGGTTTGTTCTTGCGGCTTGCGTCCGGCCGGGGATTCCGGGAGGCCGCGAGCCGGCCGGCTGCGGGCGCGGAGTCCGTTCGGGGGGCCTGCGCGGCGGGTTGGGGGCCGGCTGCCGCGGCCGGCAGTCCGGATCGGGAGTCGCTTCCGGCTTGCCCAACGGCCGATGAAGGTTTCTCGCGAGCGACGTCCTGCCGACTCGCGGCCGGCTCCGGCCCGGCGACGGTTTGAAGCGGCGGCGAGACCCTTTCGAGTGTTGCGGAACTTCCATCGGTGGCGGGTGCCCCCAGGAAGCGCAGCATGACGTTGAGCACGCCGCCCATGCGGACCGCCCGCTCGATGGCCTCCCACGGTTGATCGGTGATAAGCCCGAATTTCACGGCCTCCAGTCGTTCCAGTCGATCCAGTTCCGCGGGATCAGGGGAGAACAGGCAGACCGTGCCCAAATGGCAAAGCTTTTCGTGGATCAAGCGGCCTTTGAGGCCGGGGAGCGGAATGCCGGACTGGAATCGCACGATACCCGCCACGGCTTGCGCGTCGCCGGCTGCTGCGGCGACCGCTTGCATCCAGTCCTCGGGAATGCCCGCGGACGGCGAAGGGATCGCTTCCGCCGAGCCTGCCGCATTGCCGGGATCGCTCGCTTGCCGCAGGGCAAGGAGGCGGGCGGCGGCCTCGGTGAAATCCGGCCTTTCCCCCGTGTTCCCACGCAGGCTCGCGGCGAATTGCCGCCAGGCGTCCGTGCAACGCAGCAGGACGTCGTTGACCTCCGGCAGGAGGGGCTTGCCTGCCTCGCGCATTTCTTGAAGTAGATCCTCCATGAGATGGGCGAGTTTCGCGGCGCGTTGATAGCCGACCGCCGCGGACGAGCCTTTGATGCGGTGTGCCGTGCAAAGCAGCGATTCCAGGTCCGCCTTGGTGCCGCCGCCTTCCACCCGGAGCAAGGTCTCCGTCAAAGTGTCGATTCCCTGATCCAGTTCATCGGCCAGGATGGCGACGTATTGCGGATCGATGTCGCCGTCGTCGCGAACCTCGGCGAAGAGCCGCTCGGCTTCGGTCCGGGCGGACTGCTCCGGGGCCGAGACCGGGGTACTTGCTGAAACCGAAATGGTTTCAGCGGCGGCCGGCGGTGAAACGTCGATGGCCTCCGCGACGGCGGCCTCTGCTCGCTGCAAGTCGGCCAGCGCCTTTTCGGCGTCGCTCTGCGAACTCTGTTTTTTCTCGCAACCCGCCCGGCGGAGAAGCTCGGCGATGTCATGAATCTCGGCGTCGGGGTCGATGGGGCCCTCCGGCGGCTCCCGCAGGGCGTCCACCATGGCGGAGAGGCGATCCACGGCCCGGAACATGAGATCGATCACGCCCCGGTCCATGGTCAATTGTCCGTTCCGTGCGGCGTCGAAGACGTTTTCCACTTTGTGGGTCAGTTGGTTGATGTCGGCCAGGCCGAGCATCGCTGAGAGGCCCTTCAGGCTGTGGGCCGCGCGAAACATCTCGTTCAAGACCTCGATATCGCAGGTCTGCACTTGCTCGCCTCGCTCTCGGAGAGCTTCGTCGAGAAGCAGGAGATTCTCGTTCAATCGATCCAAGTGTTGGCCGGATTCGTCGAGAAAATCGCCGAGCAGGGCTTCGAACATTTCATCGCGAGGCAGGGGATCC
>JAAZNR010000523.1 GCA_012798155.1 Thermogutta sp.
GCCCGGGTGAGGGTCTCGTCCCCCTTGCCGCGCCCCGCCGTCGGCCGATGATGAACTCTGCCCGAAAGTCTGTCGACCCGCTCGGCCGGCTCGTGGAATCGCTCGAAGGACTACGCAGGGCGGACCTCCTCCGTTTTCCGCCGGTGCGGCGCAATCGGCAAGGTCCCGTCATCGATCTGGACGGCCGCCCATGCATGAACTTCGGGTCCAACGACTATCTGGGATTGGCCGGTGAGTCGCGGTACGGTGGCTGGGGTCGTAGCGTAGCGCAGCCCCCAGTCAGCCCCCAACCCCATTTCAGCGGCACCCGCAGCCGAGCCGCTTGCGTTCATCTCGGCCACGACGGACTGCGGCCCTTCACCCTCTGCGCCGGCCGATTCGCGGATGCCTTCGATCCTCTGAGCACGCGATACCCGCGCGGTTCGCGGCCTGGTCGAATAATCGTGGAAGAATCGCCGGGCAAGAGCAAAAACGCGACACGCCTCGCACGTCCCGCGGGGAACGCCTTTCCCAGTCCCTCCGTAAACCCCAACATCTACGGGATGGGGGGAGTAACGCGAACGGCGCCCGAGGCGAAGGCACTCCGTTTTTCGACCGGGCGAATGCGATAAAATAATAGCTACCCGTTCACGGGCCTGCCCGGTCTGTCTTTGAAACGCAGAGGACGCAGAGGGCGCGGAGGAAGAATTGCTATATGGGTTGCGACACTCTGCGTTCTCTGCGTTCTTCGCGTTTCGGTGCGAGAAGCGGGAAACTTCCCGTGAACGGTTACAATAATAGATTACCGCATCCGACCGGCGGCCGACCAATTTGGAGTCGCCTGCCGATCAGGGACGCCGGCGGCAATCTCCGTAATCAATCGCCGTAATCGTTCTTTCTCTTGATCGTATTTCCAAGACGGATGTTCGGCACCGGCCTTTGCTTTTTCCATGACCGCCGTTGCTCGAGCAGATTACCAATGAAAAGTCTCAACATGGAGTAAGCCATGCGACTGGGATTGGCTTTTCGCGTCTTTTTCGCCGTGCTTTTTGATCGCATGGCGGCGGAGCGGATACGCACCGCCTTCCACGGAGCCGTGGAGGCCCCTCCGGCGGGCGACGCGCGGCCCGAGACTGTCGCTGAAACGGACAGAACGGAGAAGCCCGCGACTCGCAAGGACAAACGTCCCGCGGCCAAAGCGGCCAAAAGCGAGGCCCTCATCCTTCTCGAGGTGCTTCAGCGGGAAGGCCGATTGATCGACTTTCTCAAGGAGTCGATCGAGGACTACGGCGATGCCCAAATCGGCGCCGCCGTTCGCGATATTCACCGTGACTGCGCCGCGGCCTTGGAACGCATCTTCGCCATTCGTCCAGCCGTCGACCAGGGCGAAGGGCAAGCGGTGGAATTGCCCGCCGGATACGATTCCGGGATCTATCGTCTGGTGGGCGAGGTTACCGGGTCGGGGCCGTATCGCGGCATCCTGCGGCATCACGGCTGGAGAGCGACGGAGTGCAATCTGCCGGTGTGGACCGGCTCTCCGCAAGCCGCTCAAGTGATCGCCCCGGCGGAGGTCGAGGTCCAAGCTTGAGCTTGTCGCGGGCCGGCTTTTGAAGGAACTCATGCGTAGCGCCGCCTCGCGGTGAAATCCGAACGGCGGACGCCTTTCCGGGGAAAATCGAGGCCGCGAAGATTACGTGAAGGTTACGCGGAGATTACCGCTGCCGTGGAAGAATTCGAGTGCCTATGAGCGCGAAATATGTGATCGGAGTCGATTTGGGGACGACCAACAGCGTGTTGGCCTATGTGCCCATCGACGCGGAAGAACCGCAACCCGAAGTTCTGAAGATTGCCCAATTGGTCGCGCCCGGAACGGTGGAGGAAAAGGCGAGCCTGGCGTCCTACGTGTATTTGAGTTCCGATGACGAGGCGGCCGACGGGGCGCTGGCGCTGCCCTGGGACAGGGCGCCGAAGTGCGTCGTCGGCGAGTATGCCCGGCGTCAAGCCGCGGATGTGCCGCAACGGACGGTCAGCGGGGCCAAGTCCTGGCTGTGTCATAGTCGCGTCGATCGCCGACAGCCCATCCTCCCCTGGAATGCGCCGGCGGATGTCGCCAAGATTTCGCCCGTTCAGGCGTCCCGCCGAATCCTGGAGCACCTGATCGCGGCTTGGCAGCACGCCTTCCCGGATGCCCCGTTCGCCCGGCAGCGCGTGGTCCTCACCGTCCCCGCCTCGTTTGACGCAGCCGCCCGCGAGCTGACGCGGGAGGCGGCTTTGGAAAGCGGTTTTCCCCCGGATTTCTTGCTTTTGGAAGAACCGCAGGCGGCGCTCTACGCTTGGCTTGCGGATACCGGCGCGAAGTGGCGCAAGGTTCTTCGGGTGGAGGATCAGGTCTTGGTGTGCGATGTCGGCGGCGGCACCACCGACCTGACGTTGGTGGGAGTGGCCGAAGAGTCGGGCGAGCTGACGCTCCGCCGTTTGGCCGTGGGCAACCACTTGCTCGTCGGCGGGGATAATATGGACCTGGCCCTGGCGCACATGGCCGCCCGGCTGTTCGCCGAAAAAGGGACCTCTCTCGACGCTTGGCAATCCGTATCGCTTTGGCACGCCTGCCGCCAAGCCAAGGAAGCGCTCTTGGCCGACGACGGCCCCGCCGAGTTTCCGATCACCATCCTGGGTCGCGGCAGCAAGCTGATCGGCGGCACGATCAGCGTAAAAGTCAATCGGGAGGAAGTTGCGGCGGCTCTCCTGGAGGGTTTCTTTCCGCTCTGCGAAGTCAGTGAGCGTCCGGCGAAGCGGCGGGCTTCCGGGTTCCGGGAGATCGGCCTGCCGTACGAAACCGACACCGCCGTGACGCGGCACCTGGCGGCATTCCTGCAATCGCACGGCCCGCAAGAGGGTCGCCCCGCCCGGCCGACGCAGCTCCTGCTCAACGGCGGCGTATTCCGCGCTCCGCGACTGCGGCAACGCATCCTCGAGGTCCTGCGGTCCTGGTTCCCGGACGATCCTCAACCTCGGATGTTGGCCGGCAAGCAGGATCTGGATCACGCCGTGGCCAAGGGCGCGGCTTACTACGCCTGGGCCAAGGAACACGGCGGCGTGCGGATCCGAGGCGGCACCGCCCGGGCCTATTACGTGGGCGTGGAGACCTCCGGCCCCACGGTCCCGGGCATTCCGCGGCCCTTGCGCGCGCTGTGCGTCGTCCCCATCGGAATGGAAGAAGGTTCCGCCGTGGACGTTCCTTCCGAAGAGGTGGGATTGATCGTCGGCGAGCCCGTCCAATTCCGCTTTTTCGGGTCGTCGATCCGAAAAAACGATCGGCCGGGCGACGTGCTCGACCGTTGGTCGCCCGACGAACTCGAGGAAACTGACTCCCTGGAGGCGTGTCTGCCGGCGGAAGAAGGCAGCGAGGGCGAATACGTGCCCGTCCGATTTCACGCCAAGGTCACGGAACTGGGAATGTTGGAGCTATGGTGCAACAGCCTCAATTCCGACAAGAAATGGAAGCTGGAATTCAGCGTTCGCGACGCCGACGAAGACTAATTTTACTGCGCAGGATAAGAAGCTGGGCAAACTGGGGTACGCCGCTTTATGAGTCTGCGTAAGATCGGTAAGCCGGTTTGGCCGATCCTGTGCAATAAAACTAAATACCACAGCGCCAACTTGTGCCTGACTCGGCTCGTTTGTGCCTGAATCGGCTCGTCGCAGGGTGTTTATGCGGTTGCCCAAGCGGATGCCCAAGCGCCGCAGTTTGCGCGGGGTTGACTGGGTGTGGCTTGCACGGGCGAGGGCCTTGCGGCGTTGTAGGTTTAAGACATGACTTAGCGACGAGGACCGCGCAGCGACGAGCCGTCTCGATCGGTGCACGCCCGCCGGCGGAAATCCCGCGGTAAGACCGGCAAAGCCGCTTCGAGCCGGCGGCGAGAAAAAAACGGCCGCGTTTGCCGCGGCCGTTTCCCCCCTCAAAGTCTTGGTTCACTCAAGCGACGCGTGCCAACGTTGGTTCACTCAACCGATGCCCCTTCAAGGTCTTGCTTCGCTCAACCGGCAGACTGCGGCTTCCACAGTAGTTACGGGGTACCCATCGTCGGGCGGCGACTTCCATCGTACTGCCGCCGTACCCATCGTCGGGGGGCGAGGGCGGCATCCGCGATTCTCGAA
>JAAZNR010000055.1 GCA_012798155.1 Thermogutta sp.
AAGGGCGAAACCTCGCCTGCGGGCTTCTCCTTGAAAATCTCCACGTCGTGCAGCAGGCCGTAGAACTCCGCCACGCTGCGAAAACGATCGGCGGGCCGTTTGGCGAGGGCCTTTTGCAAGAGTTGCGAAAACTGCGGGGTGATGTTCGGGTTGAGCGATTCGATCGGCGCCGGCGCAGCCTTGAGATGCCGATTGAGCAGTTCGGTTTGATTGATGCCGGTAAACGGAGGCCGGCCGCTCAAAAGCTCGTAGATCGTGCAAGCCAGGCTGTAGAGGTCGGCGCGCCCGTCCAGTCGCCGATTTTGAATCTGCTCGGGCGAAATATAGCTGCACGTGCCCTGAATCTTGGTCTTGGGGGACAGCAGCCACACCAAAGGATTGGAGATCCGGCGGCACAACGCGAAGTCGATCAGCTTGACCTCGCCTTGTTGCCCGACCAGGAAATTCTCCGGCTTGATGTCGCGGTGCACATAGCCCTGCCGGTGCAGATAGGCGACCGCCTCCACCGCTTGGAAAATGATTCGCTTGGCCAGATGGGCATAGGCGTCGATTCCCTGGCGGATGAGAGCCTTCATGTTGTTGCCGGGGAACCACTCCATGGCGAGAAACGGGATGCCGCGATGGATGCCGAACTCCACAACTCGAATGACATGCTCGTCATCCAATTGCGATCCGACCGTGTACTCCCATTTGAGGAAACCGATCTGAGCGCGATCCCTGCGGAATTTCTCCTGAAGAAACTTTACGGCGAATTGCTCCCCGGTCCCGTCATAAATACCCTGCCATAGCTGGGTAGTGGCACCCATATAGACGGGGTTGACAAGCCGGTAGCGGCCGATGAAAACGATTCCCGTGCTCACGACAAACCTGCGCGGAATGAGACGTGTCTTATGTCCCCCCTTGCGACGGGGGATCGATTCGGGTGTACAGCCCTCCCCGGCGGCACCTTCGACCGTCTATCTTACCGAAAAACCCCATTCGCCACAACGACGAATCGAGGCTTTTCCGGTCCGGTCGGTGCGAGCAGAAAACTCAAAAACCCCTGCGATTTGCAGGGATGGAAGCGGGCGGGCGGCTACGAGCTGCCGGGCGGTGATCCCCTTCCGCTTTCCTCCAGCACCCGGCAGTACAGCGCTCGGATTTGTTCGGTCATGGTGCGATGGGAGAACAGTTGAGAGCACCTCCCCTGCCCTGCCCTACCCAGTCGTTGGCGAAGCTCGGGAGAATCGATCAATCGCTGTACTGCTTTTGTGAGGGCTTCCACATCCCTGGCGGGAACGAGGAAACCGGTCTGGTCGTTGAGGCAGACTTCGCGGGCCCCGTCGACGTCGTAACTGACCACCGGCTTTCCCGCCAGTAATGCCTGGGGGAGAACCCGGGCCAGGCCTTCCCGGAGGCTCGCATGCACCAAGATATCCATCGCCCCCAGCAAATCCGGAAGGCGCGAGGGATCCACCAGACCCGTAAGCCGAAAGTAGGGCGTCAGTCCGGCCTCCGCGATCTCGCGCTCCAGGCCCGATCGCAAGATGCCGTCGCCTACCCAAAGAAAGCGGACCTGGGGGTTGCGGGGTATCAAGCGGCGCGCCATGGCGATGACGTCGCGATGACCTTTCAAATGGAAGAGCCGGGCGATCTTTCCGATCACGCAATGCTCGTCGGAATAGCCCAATTCTCGACGCACGGCGGCGCGTCGCTCGTCGGCCCGCAGAAACGGTTCGATTTCCATGCCGCTATAGATCGTGACGCACTTGTCCCGGTCGGCTACGCCGGCATCGACGAGCAGATCGATCATGGCGTCCGCAACCCCGATCAAGGCGTGGCACCGCCGTGCCGCGTAGCGCTCGCAAGCGATGGAAAACCACCGTGCCGGAGCGACTTGATAGGGGTGGAACGGGGCACCGTGCACCGTGTGGATGACCGCCGGGACATCGAGTCGCCAGGCTGCGATGCGCCCCAGGATGCCGGCCTTGGCGCTGTGAGTATGGACGACGTCGGGTCGAAACCGCCGAATGATGCGACGCAGAGCGAAATAGGCCGCGGCGTCACGCCAGGGATGGATTTCGCGCCGCAGGGCGGGGACGATTTCAGTCGGAAGGCCGGCGGCCTGTGCCCGAGCTAGGAGGCTTCCCTCCGGCCCGAGCGGCGGACCCGTCACCAAGAGGACGTCATCCCCGAATCGCTGCCGCAACTCTTCGCAGCACAAGACGGTGTTCTCTTGAGCACCGCCGAGAATCAGTCGGGTGATGACGTGGATGACGCGCATGGGTCAGGTTCGGTTTTGCCCGGCTGCCGGGATGCCCGCCGCGATTCCGTTCATGATGCGGCAGCGGGAGCTTGGTTGACGGCCGGCCGGGTCTCGAGGACTTGCGCGGAAGCAAGTCGCTGTCGCGTTCAGGATCGATCCATTTATCAGTCTATACGAGGGGAAACTCTATACGAGGGGAAACTCCGGATGGGCGACTCCGCTCCACGGTAAACGCTCGTCGTGGGCGGGCGCGGCGGCCGCGCTGCCGGGGTAGATTACCGAAACCAAAAATAGCCCGTGGGGCGGAGCGGTGGCGCCGGCGCGTCGCCGGTCGCGCTCATTCAGGACCTCTGAAATCCACGACGCGGGCCTGGCTCCGCGCCCCACATCGACCAAGCTGCCCACGATGTTCCGCATCATGTTGTACAGGAATCCGTTCGCCGTCACGTCGATCGTGATGAGGTGAGGAATGCATCGGCTGCGACCGACCCGCAGAATGTGGATGGTACGAACACTTGTGGCACGTTGCGAGCCGGAACCCTGGAAGGCCGAGAAATCATGGGTGCCGCGGAGGACTTCGGAGGCTCTTTCCATGGCCGTCGCGTCGAGCGGGCGGGGATAACGCCACACGTAACGCCGCAGAAAGACGTTCGGCAGCGCGGCGTCCGAGAGG
>JAAZNR010000524.1 GCA_012798155.1 Thermogutta sp.
CCTGATGCCCGTCATTGGTCGGCACCTGGCCTTGATCCCCGTGATCCGTCGCCGCTTCGCCCTGATGCGCAGGGGCCGCCGCCGCGGCCTGACGCGCGTGGCTTTCGGCCTCCACGATCAAGCGGGTGGCTTTTTGCGGCCAGCCGGCGGCTAAGGTCGCGGCGTAAATGACAAACAACGCGCCCAAGGCGTACACCACCCGCCTTTGAGCTTGGGGAGACGTCACGTGTTCGTGCGACATACCGGTTCCTTTATCTATCTGCCGGGAGGAGCGACGGCGGTCCTCGCCGCGCCCCGATGCGACGGAAGGCGGCCGGCCTGTGGAACCCCGCCCCTTCCGCCCGCCGCCTCTCCCGCGCCGCAACGCGGCATCCCGGCGGCGGTTCGGAGGCGGACGGGTCGTTGCCGTGCCACCAAGCTCAAGAGCCCTGCCGCCAAGCTCAAGAAAACATAGACCGTAATTTTGGATCATTCGGCCGCGATTCACCAGCAGGGGCGGGCGGCGCGATTGAGGGAATGATCCCAAAGAGAGCGGTTCTTGCGCTAACAGAGGTGGGCACGGGCATCTCGCGCGAGTCGCGATTGCGAATCCCGCCGTGCGGACCGCGTTGAGAGAAGACGCTGAGGACGGAAGCGCGTTTAGGGTGTGGTTGACCTTTCCAATCCCCAGATTCCGCGGCGAGCCGCCCTGGCCTGGATTTCCGCCGCGAGAAGCCGGACCTTCAGGCTCTCGGGGATGGAATACTGCCGTTCCACGCGAGCCAGTCCGGCCTCCACCAGGGCTTGGTTGACACAAATCTCCCCGGCCCAAACCACCCCCAGAAGACGGCCGTATTTGTCGCGCTTGTTTTCCGTCTCCAGCCGAATCCGGTTGCCTGCCCCGCTGAGAAGGTCGCGCACGGCCTGCGAGGCCTCGGGCCCGAAGGGTTCGACCGGGCTGTTCGGTTTGACGGACTCCGGGGCGTCGATCCCCAGGAGTCGAACGCGCTCGCCGCCGGCCAACAGCAGCGTGTCGCCGTCCACGACCCGCTCGACCACGTACTCGCCGCTTTGCAGCGGTTCAGAAGGGCCGCTCGGAAAAGGCTCCTCGCCACGATGGAGCAGCCGCAACAAGAGCAATACCAGAGCCACGAGGATCAGCGCCCCCGGCGACCAGCGGCGGCGCGACCGGGGAAGCAAGACCGCGATCGGTCGGCGGACGGTGCGACGACGGGACGCCATACGCGGACTTCCGGAAAAGAGGGAAAAGACGACCTTGCGGCCCCGCCCCACTCCGGCGAAGCCGTGACGGCAAGACCGGCCGGCAACCGAACGCCCGCTCAATTGTCATTCATGCCGAGAATGCGAACCGCCCCGCGCCCCAGGGGATTCCGCAAGAAGCGCTTGCGGCACTTGGAGCACAGGTCGAATGTCAGAACCACGTGGGCCGGCTCGAACGCCTCGTCGTCCTGAACGTCGAATCGTTCGAGGAGATCGTGAATCTCTTCCAGATGATCGCGGTCGTCCGGTTCGTCTTCTTCCAACGGATCGAAGGCCGCCGAAATCTCGATTTTCACTTGGTAGCGAGTCTCGCTGACGGGATCGATTTCCCGCTTGCACAAGTCGCACAGGTAGCGAATCATCGGCCGCTCTCCCTTCAAGCCGGGCTAATCCGGTTTCGGTACCAGCCCTCACCCCAACAAGTTCATGGTAATAGCCGAAACGATATGGGAGCAATAGCGGATTTCG
>JAAZNR010000525.1 GCA_012798155.1 Thermogutta sp.
CGGACTCGCTGCCGGCCAGCAACTGCTCCAGTTGGGCCTGTTCCTCGGCGGTGATTTCACCGTCGAGATAGGCGCTGAACAGTTCGTTTTCCGGCACGTCTTTCATGGTACGACTCGTTGGGTGGGTGGATTTCCCACCCCGTTTCCTATCGCCGCTCCGTGCGGCACACTCCGTGCGACCCGGCGCGAGGGCGGAACTTTACCGGAGCCCGATCCGCGATTCGGCCCCGCG
Source organism: Thermogutta sp. (assembly GCA_012798155.1). Lineage (GTDB taxonomy): Bacteria > Planctomycetota > Planctomycetia > Pirellulales > Thermoguttaceae > Thermogutta. The sequence continues at coordinate 233 of JAAZNR010000525.1, forward strand.
GTTCGGCACCGCGGCGCGTGAAAGTCGGGCAACACCCTGTGCACAACGTGTACAAAAACTGTGCGTTACCGGTCCCCGCCTTGGATGCCCGCTCCGGGTTACAGAGTTCCCTCGATTTCGCAATTTTTTGGAAAAATCACCAAGATCATGGAATCGGCTTATTGACAATTGGATGACGTCGGCATGTGATGGCAAAACTCAGGACTTTACGTGATGCTACAGTTCGTGTCTTTATGTGCTGGTACAGCTCGGGACTCACAGCAGGTCGGCGTAAGCCTCCTTGAGTTTTTCGCGGAGCATCAGTCGAGCGCGGTGCAAGCGACTCCGGACCGTGCCGATGGGGACGTTCAGGATCTCGGCGATGGTCTCGTAACAACAGCCGTCGATCTCGCGGAGGACGAGGATCGCCCGATGCTCCTCGTTCAGGGTTCCGATGGCCTCCCGCACGCGACGGCAGCGCTCTTCCTGTTCCAGAGGGGTCTCGGGGGCCGGTCCCCGAGCGGGAATCTCGCGTCCCGACTCGTGGTAAACGGCGTCCACGGATTGGACCGGCTTTTTCTTGCGGCGATGGGTTGCCGCCACATTGAACGCGATGCGATACAACCAGGTGTAAAACGCGCTCCGGCCGTCGAACGAAGCGAGATTGACGTATGCCTGGACGAAGGCCTCTTGAACAACATCCAGGCATTCATCAGGATCGCCGACCACGTGGAGCATCGTGTTGTACAGGCGGTCCTGGTACTTTTGCACCAACCGCCCGAACGCCGCCGAGTCTCCTTGCAGCGTGGCCCGGATCAGTTGTTCGATGTCGTTCACGGCCAATCCGTAAATTGAGACGCATCTTCGGGAGAAGAAGTTCCGCGGGCCGGCCCGGCCGTCCGTATTTCACATCATGACCCTTCCCCTTTGGGATGTCAAACCCGTTCGCCCATCCGGCGGCGACGAACCCCCGTTGCGAACCGCGGCTATCGCATAACTATACCGGGGTATGGCGTTCCAGTCGAAAGACTGGTATATTCCGCTTGCAAGGCTCCCCGCGATGCTGGAAGATGATGGTTGGAAGGAGAGGCTTTTGGGAGTCAGGGCGGGACCGCCCTGGAGTTCGGAATGAATGCACGCAGTCGGGCGGTCTTGCGGGATCGCCTACATCGCCTACCAGCCTGAAAAGGTCCGCCACGATGTACCCCTCCGGATTCGCCGAAACGGATGATCGCCCCGCCGAGGACGCCGCCATGACCCAAGAGATGGATTCCCGCGAGAAAGCCACCCAGCGAAGACGTATCCTGCTCGTGGACGACGATCCCGAAATCGTCGAGTCGATGCGGATCGCGTTGGGGGCCTTGGGCTACGAAATTTTGGTCGCCCGCGACGGCAATCAAGGATTGAACCTGGCCGACACCCAGAACCCGGACCTGGTCATCCTCGACATGATGATGCCCAAACGGAGCGGGTTCCTAGTCCTCGAGCGGCTCCGTCAGACGCGGAAGGTACCGACTCGGGTGATCATGATTACGGCCAACGAGGGCAACCGCCACAAGGCCTATGCCGAAATGCTGGGCGTGGACGACTACATCCGCAAACCGTTTCCCATGGATCGCCTGATCGAAAGTGTCCAGCGGCTCCTGGGCTGACGTCTTCCGCCCCGGCGGCGC
>JAAZNR010000526.1 GCA_012798155.1 Thermogutta sp.
AATACAGTAAGCCCCGCGCAAGACTGCACGCCTCGACGGCCGCGGACCGGCTGATGTCCGGCAACGGAGAACCACGGGGCGGAATGCCACGAATCGGCCATGAGCAGCGAACAATCGTTGGACCCTCAACTCATCGAACAGACGCGGATGCACATCCGCACGCTGGTCAATGAGATTACGCAACTGTCCCGATCGGACTTGAGTCCGGAGGAATACTCGGCCGAGTTCCTTTCCCGCGTGGTCTCCGCGTTGGCGGCGGTAGGCGGCGTTTTTTGGCTTTCGGAAGGCCAAAACCGCCTGGTCCTGGCCTACCAGATGAATCTTCAGGACACGCGGCTGACGGAGAGCGAGGAATCGCAGCAGCGGCACGCACGGCTGCTGCAAAAGATCCTTACCGCCGGGGAACCGACGCTGGTCTCGCCGCGGAGCGGCACCGGCGAGACCAACGGCGAGGCCAATCCCACCGACTTTCTGTTGGTTTTGGGTCCCGTGCGGACGGAGACGGAGACCTTCGGCCTGGTAGAGGTCTTTCAACGGCCGGATGCCCCCGCCCCCGCCCAGAAGGGCTACCTTCGTTTCGTGACGCAGATGTGCGAGTTGGCGGGAGACTACTTCAAATCCCGGCAACTCCGCAGCCTTTCGGATCGCCAGGTCCTTTGGTCGAAGCTGGAAGAGTTTACGCGGCTGATCCATGCCGGCCTCGATCCGCGGGAAACGGCTTACGTTCTGGCCAATGAGGCCCGCCGTCTGATCGAATGCGATCGCGTCAGCGTGGCGATCCGGCGGGGCACCGATTGCGTGATCGAGGCCATCAGCGGCCAGGACGTGGTGAACAAGCGGTCGAATACGGTTCGACTGTTGAACGGCCTGTGCCGCGTCGTCGCCCGGGGCCGGGAGCCCGTCTGGTACTGCGGCGACACCTCGAACCTGGCGCCTCAGATCGAGGACGCCCTTCAGGAATACGTCGATGAGTCGCAATCCAAGACGGTGATCGTGTTGCCGTTGAGCCGGCCCACGCCGCCTGCCGAGGACGAGGCGGAGGCGGACCGTCCCAAAGACCCCCTGCCGCCCGTCGGCGCCCTGGTGGTGGAGCAGATTGAAGACAGCAGGATTACCCCGACGCTCCGCCGCCGCGTGGAAGTCGTGGCGACGCATGCCGCGCTGGCCCTGGCCAACGCCGTGGAGCACAACGAAGTCTTCCTGATGCCGCTGTGGCGCCGGATCGGCAAGTCCCGGGTATTGGTGCAGGCCCGAATGCTGCCGAAGACGACCCTGGTTCTCGCGGCGGTGATGGCGGCGGCGGCGTTCTTGGCCTTTTTCCCCTGGCCCTTCAAGCTTCATGCCCGGGGAACCCTGGAACCGGTGGAACGCCGGGATGTGTATGCGGGCATCGACGGCGTGGTGGAGGAGGTTTTCGTCCGTCACGGGCAGCGCGTCCGCCAAGGGCAGGAATTGCTGCGGCTGCGGAACTCGGAATTGAAGCAGAGCATCCTGGAGATCGGGGGGCAGCTCGCCGCCAACCAAAAACAGATCGCCACCATCCTCAAGGAGCTGGCCGAAAACCGCATGCTCACCACCCAGGACCGCAACCGGCTGTCCGGGGAGAGGGCGGAATTGGAGGCCAAGCAGATCAGCCTCCTGGCGCAAAAGGCCGTCTTGGAGGAAAGGGCCAAGGAACTGACGGTCCTGAGTCCCCGCGACGGCGAGATCGTGACCTGGGATGTTTACAACCGGCTCATCAACCGCCCGGTCAATCGGGGCCAGGTGCTCCTCCGCGTGGCGGACACTAGCGGCGATTGGGAACTGGAAATGCACATGTCCGAGGACCGCATGGGAGAAATCGCCCTGGCCCGGCAGGCCGTCCGCCAAAAGGACCCCAACGAGGACCTGGAGGTGGAATACGTCCTGGCCACGGACCCCGGCCGGGTCCGCCGGGGAAAAATCAAGGAAGTCTACATCTCGGCCGAGGTGATGGGCGAGGAAGGCAACGTGGTCCTCATCAAGGTGGCTGTGGACAAGAGCGATTTCACGCCCGAGCAATTGCGACCGGGTGCCGGCGTCAGCGGCAAAGTCCTGTGCGGCACTCGGCCCGTGGGATACGTGTGGTTCCGAGATTTGCTGGCCTTCATCCGTACCCGAGTGCTGTTCACTTTGTGGTGAGAGCGGCGGTGGAAGCCCGGCGGCGGTGGGACGCCCCCCGGCGTCGAAACCGCAGCGGCGCGGCCGGGAGTGCTTGAGACGGCGGCGCGGGTTCGCCGAACGAG
>JAAZNR010000527.1 GCA_012798155.1 Thermogutta sp.
AGAATCCCACCCCGGACGTGGTTTGGCCGTACGTCTGGCCGCTCCTGCCCATGGCGGCCTTCACGCTGCTCAGCTCCGCCTGGTTCTTCCGCCATCGCCTGGATTGACCGGCCGCCGGCTGACGCCCGAGGCTCTCGCGCTCACGCGTTGCGCACGAGTGCCACTGCCGGCCTGTCCGGCAGTGCGGGGCCCCGCGAAACGTAGCGGCTGGGGGCTTCGCTACGCTACGACCCCAGCCACCCGGCGACGTCATTGCGCAGCACAAACATGAGCCGCCGGCGTCAGCCGGCGGTGTTCTTGCGCGGAGCAAACGAACGCAAACGTGAGGCGGCGGCGTCTAACCCGTGTAGCTCTTTACGGCCAAGAGATAGACCACGAGCACGGCGGCCAGTCCGTACATCAAGGGGCGGACCTGGCGGCCCTGGCCCGCCAAGAGTTTCACCGGCGGATAGCAGATGAACCCCAGGGCCAGGCCGTCGGCGATGGAGTAACTGAAGACGATGCCGACCATGGTGACGAAGGCGGGGAGGGCCTCGGCGGGATTGTTCCATTCGATCTTCAGCACGTTCCGCAGCATCATGGAGCCGACGACCAGCAGGGCCGCCCCGGTCAGCGGCGGATAGCTGCCGAGCATCCGCACGAGCGGACCGAAAAACGGGGCCAGCAGAAACAGCACCGCCGCGGTCAAGGCGGTCAGGCCGGTCCGCCCGCCCTGTTCCACGCCCGCCGCGCTCTCGATGAAGCTGGTCACGGTGCTGGTGCCCACCGCCGCGCCGAACACGGTGCCGAAGGCGTCGGCGGCGAGGGCCTGCTTGGCCCGCGGCAACCTCCCCTCCCGAATCAGTCCCGCCTGCTCGCTCACACCGACCAACGTCCCCAGCGTGTCGAACAGGTCCATGAAGAGGAAGATCAAGATATAGGGCAAAAAGGGGAGCGCCAGGGAGAGCCGCAGGTCCATCTTGCCCAGGGTCGGGATGAGGGACGGCGGCCCGGAAATCACGGCTTCGGCGGGCGCGAATTGGGTCATCAACTTGGATTGGCTGACGGCGGGCAAGTCGGCCAGTTGCGGCACGGCGGGGATCACGGCGCGGAAAATCCAGGCCGTCGCCGCCGCCGCCAGAATCCCCAGCACGATGGAGCCGGGTATCCGCCGGGCGTAAAGCCCCGCCGTCACCAGGAAACCCACGAAGAAGACGAGCACGTCGGGGCCGGCCAGGCGCGGGCTGAGTTTGACGATCTGCTCCGGCGTGCCCACGATGATGGAGGCCCCCTGCAAGCCCAGCAGGGCGATGAACAGGCCGATCCCCGCGGCGATGGCGTTCCGCATACTGGGGCTGACCGCCTCCAGCAGCTTTTCCCGCACGCCCAGCAGGGACAGTCCCAAAAACAGGATGCCGGAATGGAAGATCACGCCCAGGGCGATCTGCCAGGGCTGGACGGAGCCGGCTTGCAAGCGGCCGGCGGCGACCTCGTTCTGGATCCAGACCGCGGCGGCGGGCACCAGCGAGCCGATGAAGAGGAAGTTCTCGCCCATCCCCGGCGCCAGGGCGATGGGGTATTTGGCCCATAGCCCCATGATGATCGTGCCCACGGCGGCCGCCAGGCAGGTGGCCGACATCACCGCCCCGAAATCCATGCCGATGTCTTCGCGACCCATCAACCGGCCGGAAAGCACCATCGGCTGAAGGACGATGATGTAGGCCATCGTCAAGAATGTCGTCAGGCCGGCCAACAATTCGGTGGGCACGTTCGTGCCGTTTTCTCGCAGACGAAACCAGCGTTCCAGCATGGCGGTCCCTTCGCGACAGGAGATTGCCGGCGGGGCCGCGCGACGGCTCCGCGGCGTGCCGGCGCCTTGCGCCGCGCCCTCATGTTATCGCCGGCGGCGGCGTCATTCCACGTCGGGCGCGGACCCCACTCGGCCGGACTATTAACTGGAGCCGGCGGCTCACGGAACGTATGCGAAACGCAAACGGCAGGCGCGAAACTGGAGCCTCCAGCGTAAGCTGGAGGTGTTTCGGCGCTAGCCAGGAGCCACCCCCGGCTTACGCCGGCGGCTGAATTTCGGCGGCGTCACTCCGCGGCGGCCGTGGTGCGATAATTCAGGACCCGCGACTGTCCGATCTCCTCCGCGCGGAGCCAGATCGTCTGCCCCAGGAGTTCTTGCCCGTCGGGCAAGGCGTAGACGTGGACGACGCGGCCCAAGGCCGGCACGTCGAGATCCATGCGTTGGCGGCGGCGGTGGGGGGCGAACAGCTCGCAGCGGAAGGAGAGCGGGGTATCCGTCTCGTTGACCAGCGTTTGGCGGACCTCCAATTCGCCTGCCGCGTTGAGCCGCGTTCGCACGTCCACATACACGTCGCCCAGGCCCACCTCCAAGGTGTGAAAGACGTCGAATTCGTACCGCCGGTCGGCCTGCACGGAGAAGTGAACGACGAACGGCTGGACGCCGGCCTCCGCGTCCGGGGGCAAGGTCAGCAGGAAGGGGACCGTGATCTCCTCGTCGGGCAAGAGTTTGAAGGTCGCGGCGGGCGGCTCCAGCCGCCAACCGCCGCCGGGCAGTCGCACCGCGCCGGCCACCGCTTGCGGGAAGGTATTGCGAAACCGCAGTTGGTTGCGTGCGGGCTTGTCGTACACGCTGGGCACCCTGGTGACGCCCAGCCGGCAGGCCTGCCGCCAAAACGCGATCGGCAAATGGACGCCCTCCACGAACTGCGGCAGGGGACCGGCGCTGAGGCGTTGCTTTTCGCCCAGGCCGGGCAGGGGCGCGGTGCGTCCCCACACGTCCGTGGTCGAGACGGCCTCGCCCAGGTACAGCGCTTCCTCGCAGGGATACTGGTTCCAAACGATCATCATGCCCGACTCGCCGTCGCCGAAGAGGAGATTCCGCGACGCGCCGGGCAGGCGAATCGATCCCCGCGGCGTACGATCCCGCAGGGCGTGGACGGCCGTCCGCCAGGGGATGAACAGTTCGGCGGGAAAGCCGTCGGGGCGAAACAGGCCGCATGCCGGATCGAAGGGATCGGGATGGAAGCCGGCCTCGGCCCCGCCCGCCTTGACCGCCGCCATGCGTAGCACCAGATCGGTGATGCGGGCGGGCAGCGGGTATTCGCCGCGATTCAGCGGGCGAAGGTCCACCCACAGATCGGCCCCGTTTTCCCTGCCCGCATAACTCGCCAGGTAGCGCCGGACCTCCTCCGCGGTCATGGGCGGCTCCGTGGTGAATTGGAGGAATCGCCAAGACGAATCGCGGTCCAGGGGGGGCGGTTCCAGCCAGTCCCAGGCCGTCCCCACTTGGCCGTCGTACAGCACCTTGGAGACCTCGGCCGAGACGCGGCGAACGATCTCCTCACGGTGCGACACGGCGGTGAAGCCCAGGTCGTCGTCGCGTCCCAGTTGCCATCGGCCGACCAGCAGGCCGAACCGCGCCAGCGTCAATTCCAGCGAAGGCCGCCAAAGCGCGGTATCGGCGGCGAAGAACTCGGCGGCGGTGGTGCGGTCCGTCCAGTGACTGCGGAGGCCGGCCGGCGGTTCGCAGAGCAGCCCCACCGTATGCACGCCCTGTCCCCGCAGCCGCTCCAGGAAGAAGCCCAGCTCCTCCAGGGCCTCCGGGGTCGCCGTATCGTCGGTCCAGACGGGGAACTTGACCCATTTCACGCCGGACAAACGGATCGCCTCCAAGAGGTCGCGGAGGTCGAGGGGTTTTGCGCCCCGCGGCAGCGACCATCCGAAGGGGCCGGCCGCGATTTGATCGACCGGCGCCAGCAGGGCGACGGGGACTTCCACGCGGCGGCGGGCGCCCTCGGGCGCGGCGAGCGTCGCCCGCAAGACGTAGTAGCCCGGCTCCCGCAGCGGCACGTCCCATGCCCGCAAACCCAGATGCGGCGGATTCTCCCGCAGCGATTCCTCCGGCGGGATTTCGTCGGGTCCGAAGGCGGGTCGCACCTCCCAGGGGGCGAGCGTGCGCTCCAGCGTGTTGCCCTCCGCATCCAGGATTTCCAATTCCAGGGGGGGCGTGTCGGCGGTGATCCCCGCCGCGGCGTACTCGGCTCGGACGGCCTCGCCTTGCCCGTACAGCCCATGCGGGCGGTTGAGCCGCACGCTCAATCGCGGCAGCCGGCCCAGGTGGATCTTGCCGAACCACACCTTGGCCTTGAGGTCGGCTTTTCCCCGCGGCTCCACGTGCAATCCCACCACGGCGGACTCGGCTTGCGGCAGGTCCAGGTCCAGCGGTCCCAACCGCAACAGTCGCCACTGGGAGCCGGGAACGATCTCCGGCGATCGCGCGATGTGGAGGATCTTGTTCCGCGAATCGAAGAAGCTCAGCGTCGTGAACACGCGATCGTGCTCGATGCCCTCGGCTCGGACCCGGACCTCGAGGACGTGGCTGAAGAGCGTGGAGACCGGGATCAGGGGGCTGAAGGCCGCCACTCCGCCGCCGTCGATTTCGGCCAGGAGCGAGCGGGGCGAGTCGGGCGAGGGCGCGGCGACGATTTCCATCTTCAGATATTCAGGAAAACCGCTGCCTACCCGACGCGTCCAGTGGTCCGGCCAATTGTCGTAATTGATGTCCGCCGGTTCGCTGAAGTCCAGGCTATAGAC
>JAAZNR010000528.1 GCA_012798155.1 Thermogutta sp.
GAGCCATGCGGAGGGGTCGGTTCGTCGCAAATGGTGACCGGAAACGTAAACTTTCGGACGCGGGCGGAAACGGGCAGGCCGACAAGTTCGTCGTAAATGGTGAACGTAAACTTTCGGACGCCGCTCACTCCGCCGGCGGCTACATTCGGGAATCGAAGGAACCAGTCTGAGACTAATCGAAGAGACCAGTCGGAGATTACCTGTCGTGCAAAACGCATTCCGGTGATTGGGCAAATCGCGCACTCCAGCCAATGATCCTATGGGGAACTGCCGCAACGGAATGCGAAACCAGCCGTTCAAACTTCTAAATCGGCCCATTCTTCAGGGACAGGCTCGCATCCGTGTCGGCATGGCTTCCCAAACATTCGAAATACCCGGCATGTAGTCATATTGACGTTTTCTTGGAATGGCAAAAATTCGGCTCGATCCGGGGAGTGCGCCTTTCCGCGATTTCGTTTTGTTGCCTCGTTGCTTGCAGGCAACGCCGCTCGTAAAATGTCGCCTATCGCTGCCGTAAATCGGTCCGGCTTTCCTGCCGGGCGTAGCGCTTTTCGACATCCTCGCGAGGTCTTAATTTTACTACGCAGGATAAGAAGCTGGGGAAACTGGGGTACGCCGCTTTGTGAGTCTGCGTAAGATCGCTAAGCCGGTTTCGGCGATCCTGCCCCGTAAAATTAACTGCGTCTTACTGTGTCTTAACTGCGTCAGCACGTGGGAGCCTGACGCCCGGCACGTGCTGCTCGCAGGCGATGAATGGACTTTTGCAAACTGCTCCCCTCTCCCTCTGGGAGAGGGGGAGCGGGTGAGGGCTTGGTGAAGTTGGGCAATCACGGCAAGCCGTTTTCGCGCCTAATTGCCCTCACCATAACCCTCTTCCAAGGCGGACGAGAACTTGTCACCACAATTTGCAAAAGTCCGGTGATGAGCTTGTTCCGCCGAGAGTTGGGACTGCCGACCGCTAGCATGCCCGCCGCAACTCCGGCCCTGCGAATCGACATCGTATCCAGGACCGGTGCCCGCGCGAAATGAGCGAGCCGCACACCTCCCGGCGACGAGACCAATCGCCCGGAAACGCTTGGTTCCGGTTCGTACGCTCGTCCGCACGGGAACCGGCTCTCACCAAGATACAGCTCCCACCAAGATATGGTCGCGACATGCTGTCGCATCGGCGCCCGAGAGGGTATATGATGTCCCGTCGGCGCGCGGTGGTATATGATGTCGAATCGGCGCGCAAGGGGATATATTTCGGGTAAGCGTGTTCCTTCCGGTTTCGGGATGAGCGCGTTTTTATGGATGAACGCGTTCGTGACTCGCCGGCTTGAAGGAGCGTCTTCCGGCAGGCTACCTATTGTGCCGGATACGCGTCAGGAGTGCTCGGCTTAGCTTAGGAGGCTGCGGATATGGTACGGGTCGTAGTCGTGTATCACAGCAGGTTTGGACACACACGCCGGCAGGCCGAGGCCGTTCATCGAGGCGCCGGGAGCGTCCCCGGCACGAAGGCCGAACTGTGGACCGTGCAGCAGGCGATCGACGATTTGGACGGCTTGGATTCCGCCGACGCCATTGTGTTTGGATGCCCTACGTACATGGGCAATATGTCGGCCGAGATGAAGCGGTTCATGGAGGCCGCGGTCGGCAAGTGGTTCACGCAATCGTGGCGCAACAAAATCGCCGGTGCGTTCACCAATTCCAGTTCGTTTTCCGGCGACAAACTGAACACGCTCGTGGGCTTGATGATAAACGCGCTCCAGCATGGTATGATCTATGTCGGCTTGGGAATGTTGCCCGCCGCCAACCGGCCGGACGGTATGAATTCCCTCCAAGGTCCCGGACCCGACGCGCACAATCGCGTCGGATCTTGCATCGGGCCGATGGCTGCCAGCTTTCAGGTTGCTCCGGAAGAGGCCCCGTCGCCCGGCGACTTGGAGACGGCCGAGGCCTACGGTCGGCGCATAGCCGAGGTAGCACGTCAAATGAAGGTGGATCGCGAAGCCTCGTAAACGAATGCGTTCTCGCGGGGTCGGCGATCGAGTCCCTAACGATGGGAGAAGGCACCATGTTGAGAGCACTTGGGGTTGCCCTGCTTGTCGCCTTGCCGGCGGTTGCATCATCGTCGGCCGGCGAAGTCGTGTTCGAAGGTCATCGCATCGGCAATTTTCGCAGCGAGGCCTGCGGCGCGGCCGATTTCAACAACGACGGCAAACTGGACGTCGTGGCCGGCCCCTTCGTCTACCTGGCCCCTGATTGGAAGGCCTTCAAGTTTCGCGAAATCAAAGGCGAGGTGGACGAGCAAGGCAAGGGCTACATGTGGAACTTCGCCGACTTGCCGCTGGACGCGGACGGCGACGGCAAGCTCGACGTGGTCTCGTGCGATTGGTTCGAGAAATGCCTGGATTGGCACCGCAACGTGGGCTTTGAGGGGCCGATGTGGCCGCGAACCGTGATCGACGTCAGCGAAAACCATGAAACGGCGGACATCGCCGACTTGGACGGCGACGGCGTCGCGGACGAGATCATCCCGAATGTGGGAATCTCGGTCTGGTGGGAGGCCGTGCCCGGCAACGGTACCGTGCAATGGAAACGGTACGTCATCAGCGAGAAGCGGATGAACTTCGGCGCCGGCGTGGGGGACGTCAACGGCGACGGGCGCCCCGATTTCCTCCGGCCCGAGGCCTGGTTCGAGGCCCCCGCCGATCCGCGAAACGGCACCTGGATCGAACACCCCTGGAAGCTGGGCGGCGCCGACGAGGCCACCTCCGATCATACGCCGCAGATCTTGGTGATCGACGTCAACGGGGACGGATTGAACGACGTGGTGACCAGCTCGGCCCATAAATACGGCATCTTCTGGTACGAACAACAGCGCCAAGGCGATCAGATTTCCTGGAAGCGCCACGTCATCGACGACTCCTGGACGCAAGCCCATTCCCTCACCCTGGGCGACATCAACGGCGACGGCATCCCGGACCTGGTGACCGGGAAGCGTTTCATGGCCCATAACGGCGGCGATCCGGGCGAGTTCGAACCGCTGGGCGTGTATTGGTATGAATTGCAAAGGACGCCGGCAGCCCGCTGGATCAAGCACGTAATCACGTATGACCAGGGCATTGGCTCGGGGTTGAATATACCCGTCGTGGACATGGACGGAGACGGGGACCTCGACGTCGTCGTCACGGGCAAATGGGGCGGCCCGATGTGGTTCGAGAACAAGGGGCCGGCACCTGGCGCGGGGAAATAGCCCCGGCAACCGGGCGATCCGTAGTCCTCGCGCTCGATCCGTACGCCGGGCGTGGGGATAGTCGTAATTCCACCGTGGACCGTGGGGCCGCCGCCTCGCCGAAGCGGCGACAGGGGACACGGGCTTGTGCGTTGACATGAGCGGAGGTGCAACATGAGTCGCCCGCCATCGCAGGCATGGGCCGGTTCGTTTCCGCTATCGCTTCGTGTGTTCTCATCGCCCTGGGGCGCCTTGTTGGTCGCCTGTCTTTCGATATCCGGTTTGGCGACGGCCGGCGCGGAGGAATACCAGGATCGATTCGTCTGGGTCTTCGGCTGGGGGCTGGGCCGCGACGGAGATGTGGACGAGGTCAACCGAGTCCTGCAATCCGCCGCCGAAAACGGTTGCAATGGGGCCGTGGTTTCGTTCGGATTGGATAGCCTGTGCAAGCGCCCGCCCGAGTATTTCCGTCGCCTGGAAGCGATTCAGGAGACCTGCCGGCGGTTGAATCTAGAGCTGATTCCCGCGGTCTTTTCGGTGGGTTACGGCGGAGGCATCCTCAGCCACAATCGCTATTTGGCTGAGGGTTTGCCCGTCAAGGAAGCCCTTTTCGTGACGCAGGGCGACCGCGCCCTGCCGGAGCCTGACCCGCCGGTGGAGGTGGCCAACGGCGGATTCGAGGATTTTTCGGGCAACCGCTTTCGCGGTTACAATTTCCATGACCAGCCGGGGGAAGTGAGCTTTGCCGACACCCAAGTCTTCCATGGCGGCCAGGCTGCCTTGCGGATGGAGAACTTCGGCTCCAATCCGCACGGGCACGGCCGCGTGATGCAGGAGGTCGCCGTCCATCCGTACCGCTGTTATCGCGTCACGTGCTGGGTGAAAACGGAGCAATTGACGCCCCGCGGCGGGTTCCGGATTCAGGTCCTGGCGGGGGATCGGACGCTCGCCCCGCTGGAGTTCGGCCTGCCCGAGACCGCCGATTGGACCAAGTGCACGTTCATCTTCAACAGCCTGCGATTCGATCGCGTGCGACTATATGCCGGCGTGTGGGGCGGTCGCGGCGGACGGTTCTGGCTGGATGATTGGTCGATCGAGGAGATCGGCCCGCTCAACGTGCTGCGGCGTCCGGGAACCCCGGTCACCGTCAAAGCCGAAGACGGCACGCTTTACGAGGAGGGCAAGGATTATTTGCCCCTGGAAGATCCCGCCTACAGCCCGTACCGTGTGGATCGCGACGCCCCCGCCCTCCGGTTGACGGAGAACAGCCGTATCCGCTCCGGACAGCGATTGCGCGTAAGCTGGTATCACTCGCAAAAGATCCATGAGTCGCAAATCACGGTTTGCATGGGCGAACCGGAGCTGTATGAGATCTTCGACCATGAGGCCGCTCTCTTGGCGAAATACGTACAGCCGAAAAAGGTCTTGCTCAACATGGATGAAATCCGCATGGGCGGGACGTGCGAGGCCTGCCGCGGCCGGGATATGGCGGAGCTTTTGGGAGAATGCGTGCGGCGGCAGGTCGAATCGCTGCGGCGCTACAACCCGGGTGTTGAGGTCTACATCTGGTCCGATATGTTCGACCCCAACCACAACGCCCACGGCGATTACTACCTGGTGGAGGGCGATTTCACCGGATCGTGGAAGCACGTCCCCAAGGACGTGATCATGGCGGTCTGGGGCGGGAAACCTCGTCCCGAGAGCCTCGAGTTCTTCGCCGACCAGGGCTTCCGCATGCTGATCGCGTGCTATTACGACGCGGATGATCTGGAGGACGTCGAGGGCTGGATGCGAGAGGCCCGCGATTTGCCCGGCATACGCGGCTTCATGTACACCCCGTGGACGAAACGCTACGATCTCTTGCCGCAATTCGGCCGGTTGATCAGCGGCCGGGGGGATTGAATCGGATGCCACGGCTGCCGGCGAGTCGCATCTGCGGCCGATCCCGCAATGGGTCGCTCGGTCGCCTGCTATGTTGTCCTTAAGGGTATAGGTATAGGATCCGTATTCGTGGATATTAAGCGAGACCGAAATCCGCGAATGCACGCGAATTTTCGCGAATAGCGGGTATTCACGACTTTCGGAATCGTGGTATATCTACCGCGTAGACTGCTGACCGTTCCCTTAGGGCGTGACCCCTAGTAATCCAGGCTCGCGGCCGGAGACTTCGAGATCGAGATGTGGCATGACCACCGACAGCAGAACCGATAGCAAAACTGTACAGCGTCTCCGATGATGGATTCACGGGTGTCACCGTGCCTCCGAGACGTTAGTCAGAAGTCAGGTTCGAAGGACTCCGGGAACTCGCGATGCTCGGCCGAAGGCGGGAGGCTCGCGTATGCCTGTTGTCTTGGGTGCCTGTGAAACTCCCCCCAAGGAATTCAACGGCGATACGGTAAACCCTGTAAGGCCCTACGGCGTCGGGATCGACTGTCACTCGCGTTTCATACAGGTTTGCATGCTCGTCCAGCGTGATGCGCTTCGACGATGGGAGCGCGAGCGTCTGGGGACAACATGGCTCAATTGATGTCGTTCCCGGGCGGCTTTATTAGTTTCATTCGCGTCTATTCGCGGACATCAACGTAGCCTGGAAGCGGTGACGACCAAAAAGCGGGACGACTAAAAGTCGGTCGCGGGATCGCCCCATTCGGCCTGCAAGGCTTCCAGCCGCTTTTCGAGTCGCGCTCGCTCCGCCCGGTATTCGGGACGGTCGGCCAGATTGTGCAGCTCCCAGGGGTCCTCGGCCAGATCGAAAAGTTGCGTACGGCGATCTTGGCCCACATGGTAGCGGATCAGCTTGAACCGTTTCTCTCGCACCGTCCGCTGCCAATCGCGGTAGGCCGCGTACACGGCGTCGCGGACCTCCGCGGCTTCCCCTCGTAGGACGGGCAAAAGCGACTTCCCCTCGACGCCGCCGGGCAAGGGGACGTCGAGCCACTGCGCCAGCGTCGGAAAGAGATCGAAAAGATAGACCAGGGCGTCGCTCCGCTTCCCGGCCTCCACGCCGGGGCCTCTCAGGATGAGGGGCACGCGGATGCTGTGCTCGTAGAGGTTTTGCTTGCCCA
>JAAZNR010000529.1 GCA_012798155.1 Thermogutta sp.
AACGTTCGCCGAAACCGTTGATCGTGCCCTGCACCTGCGAGGCCCCGGCATCGACCGCGGCGAGGGAATTGGCCACCGCCAAGTCGGAATCGTTGTGGCAGTGAATGCCGATCGGCACGGGGAGGGACTCCACCACCTTGCGGGTGATTTCGGCCACCTCCTCCGGCAAGCTGCCGCCGTTGGTGTCGCACAGGACGATCATGCCGGCCCCCGCCTGGGCCGCCGTTCGGAGCGTCTCCAGCGCGTAGGCGGCGTCGTACTTGAAGCCGTCGAAGAAGTGCTCCGCATCGAAGATGACCTCGCGGCCGGCTTGGCGGAAAAACGCCACAGTGTCGGCGATCATCGCCAAGTTCTCTTGCCGGGTGGTCTTGATGACTTCTTCGGCCTGGAAGGCCGAGGCCTTGCCGACGATCGTCACGACCGGCGTATCGGCTTGCAACAGAGAGGCCAAGCCGGGGTCTTCGGCGGCGGCCAGCCCCTTGCGGCGCGTCATGCCGAAGGCGGCGACGCGACAGCAGCCCAAATCCAGATCCTTGGCCTTTTGGAAGTACTCGAAATCCTTCTCGTTCGAGGCGGGATAGCCGCCCTCCACGAAATCGACGCCCAGCTCGTCCAGCCGCCGCGTGATGAGGAGCTTGTCGAATGTCGAGAAAGAAACGCCTTCTCCTTGAGACCCGTCCCGCAGCGTGGTGTCGTAGATTTCGATACGTCGCATGGCATTCCTCGAATCGGAAAACCGTCGGCCGGCACAGGCGGTAACCGAGGCGGATACCCCCGGCCGGACTCCTAACACTCTCTTGCCGCAGCGAAAATCGGGGCAAACAAAAAGCCCCGGGTCGCTCTCGGGACCTCGGGGCTTTGTTGGATTCGTAATCGGATGTTTGCCGACGCCCTTGCGGTCCCCGGTCAGCCAATAATCGCAATAATGCCGCCGACGCCGAATGCGCCGCCGACCGCGATCAAATGCACCGGGTAAACCGCCGAAAGCATCTTGTTGCTCCAAAGTTGACCAGCTCTTTAAGACTACGCCGTCCCCGTTTCGGTGTCAAGGGCGACCCGGCGGAGAACCGTTTGCGTAGCCGTTCACGGACCGGCGTCCGGTTCTTCGGCTGCGCTCACGGCCCTGGTCGGTCCGGCTTTGAAACGCGGAGGGCGCGGAGGGCGCGAATCGTGAAACGCGGAGGGCGCGGAGAAAGAGTCGGCGGCGCAACTCTGCGTTCTCTGCGTCTCTGCGTTTCCATCCTATGATCCCCCAAAGGTCGATCTTTCAGGTTCCGGCCGGGCGTCTGGGGGCTTCGCTACGCTTCGACCCCAGCCACCCAGCGGCGTCCCACCCTGAATGACATGACGGAGCGTGTTCCTCCAAGGGTGACATGACGGAGCGAGTGCCGCCAAGAGTTGCGCTACGGCGGGCGTGCTTCGCAATGGAGGGCCGCGGTCCGTCGCGGCCGAGATCAACGCAAACGGCTCCCCGGCAATTGAGGACCGGCGGGTTTTGGCGCGGACACCGGCCGCACGCAGTCTCGGTGAGCGGTCCCGGAGAATCTCCAAAAAATTGGTCCCTTGGGTATTGCATAAGCGGAACCGGATGCTAAACTCATCTCTATGGGAATTGGACCCACAGCGCGATCAATAGCGAAAGCTCTTGTGGGAAATCATCCCAAAAGATACGGAAAGGACTCCGGTCGCCGTGTTCGGCTCTTGACTCTTGCGACGACCGCGTATGCTGCACGACGAAGCGTTCCTCATCGGCGAGTTTCCCCGCACGATCGACGATCGCTTTCGTCTGTCCCTTCCGAATGAACTTTTGGAGCCGTTGGCCAAAGACGCCGCGGAATTGGTTCTCGTCAAGGAACGTCGCGGTTGTCTGAGTGCCTGGAATCCGAAGGTCTGGGAGGCACGTTGGCAAGGCGGCATCGACCTGATTCGGCAGAAAATGC
>JAAZNR010000530.1 GCA_012798155.1 Thermogutta sp.
AGCACGGCTTCTTTCCCCAAATCCAATTCGGTGGACGCGGCGCGAAAGAGATAACCCACGGGGGGCGGCGGTTCGGGTTGGGGCCGCAAGGCGGATTGCGCGGCTTGCCACAATTCGCGGAACTTCTCGTAGGGCAAAAAGACGCCGCGTCCCTCTTTCTCGAACATCGCGCGGAACTTTTGGTACGGCACGTAGATGGTCTGCTCGCGAATCACCGTCTCGGCCGGCTGCGACTCCCCGGCCGACGGTGCCGAGGAGGGCGGCGGAACGGGCGGGCCGGCAACCCGGGCCTCCTCCGCCGGTGCCTGGACAGCGGCAATGACTGTTGCCACGCAGCAGGCCAACGCCGGCCGGATCAAACAGAATGCATGGAGGCGAAAAGTTCTTGCCGTTGACATGATCCGGTGACCCCCAAAAGGCGAGTTCATGGAAACCATCCTCAGAAAGCGACGACGGCCGATCGGCCCGGAAGTTCCGAGGCGGTTGTGCACGCGACGATGCAAGACGGCTCAGGACCAAGCAAGCACGGTGCCGGGTGGCGCTGCCAAGCGGCCGGGGCTCTCGCAGCTAAAATGTAGCTTTCCGCCGGCCTTGACGATAGTGTTTGAGCGACAATCTCGCCGCTTTCCCCGCGTTCGGAAACCAACCCTTTTGCGGCATCCCTATTGCCGTTCTCCGGCGTCACCACCGAAGCGAGTGACCACCAGACGATTTCTGAGAAGGCGTCCGCAGCAGGGGGTATTTTTCAGAGCTGCCGCGACCTGAACCCGCAACCCGCCGCGATCGCCAGTCCTGGAGAATCCCCTGGAGAATCCATAAACGAACGAAAAGTCCCGGTGAACACCGCACACGCATGCGGGGCCTTGCACTTGGATGCCGCTTGCGGGAGAAAAGTTCAAAATAATGAAGGCCGATCGTCGCGCCGCCGCTTACGCCAGGAGATTCGTGGGGACCCGAGTCAGACGCCTTTGCGCGAAGAGCATCCGCGCGATTCAATGGGAGGTACCATTTCCAAGCCGTTCCGGCTGCCGGGGGGTTCGGGCAGTCCATGTCGCTCGGAAAGAGGCGGTCGCCGTGTTGCGGGGCTTCAGAGCAACTCGGCCGTCGAAAAAGCGGATTCGAAGGGGGCCACCACTTCCGCTTCATTGACGATTTCCACGTCGCCCAGGCCGGAGAGCGCGGCTTGAGCCAATTGTTTCTGGAAATAACTGCCAACTTTCCCGTGAATCACAATTCGTCCGTCATCAAATCGACATCGCAATCCTCGCAGGGCCGGGTAAGTGCTGCGATCGAACCGCAGTTGAGCGGCTCGGGCCCACTCGTGCTCGGTTGACTGAGGTTGCGCCGCATCGCGAAGATGTGCCTGTAACGATTCCGCGGGCATGGTCCCGTTCCTTTCCGCATTTGCCGAATCCGCCTGGTCCGCGGCAGGGGATGAGTCTGCCGAAAATAGAGAGACGAGTGTCAATCCGCCGTTGTCCCTGCGTCGCCGCAAAAGATCGCACATTATTGATTTAACCTATTACGGAAAAATCGGACAACTCGCACGCAATCTTTTGCCAGATGTTACATCTTGCCCCGTTATGCACAAGTTTTTCATATTGTTAGACCGTTTGTTCGATACAGCCGTTGTGCCCGAAACGACTGGCGTCGCGAACACGAATCACCAGAGGTCGCGAACGCGACCCGCCGGATCAAGTGGAACGGCCGGCGTGTAGAAGCAGCGGAAGCCTTCCGGGGCCCCAACGAACCAAAAATAGTCGGGAAAAATTGGACCGGAATTGCCGCGCCGCGAGGCGCCAACTATCTGAGGGCGGAAACAATTTGACCGACCAAATTGAGAACCGTATCATTAAACCGGTCGCGGCGCAGGCGTAAGGACGTAAAGGCATACCACATGCAGGGTGGTGTTTCGGCTCCGCGCCCCGTCCGCCGTTTTTCCAACGACTTGCCCCGTGCATCGGAGCTTGTGCATTGAGGAGCGAAACGATGATCCCTTCGACGCGCCGCGAGTTTGTTCAGAGTGTTCTGGCGGGCCTGGCCCTGGGGTCGCGGATGGTCTTGGCGCAAGAGAACAGTCCC
>JAAZNR010000531.1 GCA_012798155.1 Thermogutta sp.
CTGGTCCGCAATCCGCTGCTCCGCCGCGAAAAGTGGCGGGTCAAAAAGGCCGAGCTGGAACTCGTCGCCGCCAAGAATTACCTCCTGCCGCGGCTCGATGCCTTCGGTTTCTACCGCTGGAACGGCCTGGGAGACGACCTGATCGATTCGGACAATGAAAAGTCCAACGCCTACGGTTCGCTGACCTCCGGCGACTTCCAGGATTGGCAGATCGGGCTCGACCTGCGGATCCCCATCGGTTTTCGCAAGGAGATGGCGGGAGTCCGGAACGCCCAGCTCAACCTCGCCCGGGAGCGGGCCATCCTCCAAGAACAGGAACTCGAGATCTCGCACCAAATCGCCTGGGTCTTGCGGGAGCTGGACGAGTATTACACCCTGGCCCAGACCAACTACAACCGGACCGTCGCGGCGGAAAACGAGGTGCGGGCGGTGACGGCCATGTACGACGCGGGTACGGCCACGCTGGACCTGCTGCTCAACGCCCAACAGCGCCGCGCGGAGGCACAGATCCAGTATTACCAGGCCATTACCAAGTACATGTTCGCCATCAGTCACCTGCACTTCCGCAAAGGCTCGCTGCCGGAATACAACGGCGTCTATCTGACGGAAGGCCCCTGGCCGCACAAGGCCTATTTCGATGCCTTGCGGCGTGCCCGGGCCAGGGATGCCGGCATCTACCTCGATTACGGCCGGACGAACCCGCCGGTCTTCAGCCGGGGAGAGTACGACCTCCACGCCGGCAAGGCGGACTTGAAGGAGGGGCTGGAAGGATTGCCCGATTACCCGGTCTCGCCCGACGAATCGCCGACGGGTCCGGCGCCGTCCGATATCGAGGTCATCCCCGCCCCGGATCCTCTTTTGCTGCCGAAAGAATCCTCGGGCGGCGGTTCGGGCGATGCCGATCCGTCGGCGCGGGTCTTGCCGCCGAAACCGCGAACTTCAGCCGAGGAAGGAACGGCAAGGACGGAAACCGCCCGGCCAAACCCGACGGCGCAAGCGGCGGCCGCCGGACCGCAATTCCCGGACTTGGCCCCGCTGGGCAAAATGATCGGCAAAGCCGGCATGTCCAAGGTACCGGAGCCCTCCCGCGATCGTCCAGTCGTGGCCGCCGCCGGAGATGAATCCGCGCGGCAGACGGTCACGCCCGCCTCGTTGCAAACCCCGGACGAGGGAGACGACGGCTGGCGGCCCCGCTGGTCTTCCCCCGGGTCGCAGCGGCGGTAGAATCGCGCGGACGGCTTTTTGCCGAGGCTGAATCCCGCGTTTTGCTGAAGCTGAATTCCGCGTTTTCCCGAGGCTGAATCCCGTCACGCCTGCCCGGCGGGAAACGGCAGCTTCTCGTTGGGCTTGGCTTTCGGGCGGACTCGCCGGCGGCCCGGGCACGTAGCGTGGCGGTCGCCCCTATATCGGGGCAAGCCTTGTCGCGGCTAGAATTGAGGTTCTCCGGGAGAAGCTGCGGGTCCCGAGCGGCAACCGCGCCGGCGGCCGTGCCGCACACGGTACCGGCGTCTCGACCGGGCAACCCTTCCTTTGTTACCAATGTTTGTCAACCAACCATGGCGACCCAAGATCAGCCGGGCATCTTCATCTGCTTGGAAGGCGGTGACGGCACGGGAAAGACCACCCAGGCGGAA
>JAAZNR010000532.1 GCA_012798155.1 Thermogutta sp.
CCAAGGCGATGGGCGGAGAGTTCCAAATCGTCTTCAATCTGGCCCAGTATGAACAGGCCATGGCAGCGGGTTTGGCCGCCGTCCAGTTGCTGGAACCGCTGGAAGACATGATGTCGTATTTTCGCCCGCGGGGTGAATTGGGCAGGATCAATGCTTTGGCGGCCTTCGGCCCGGTTCCGGTCTCGCAAGAACTTTGGGGCCTGTTGCTGTTCTGCCGCGAATTGTGGGAAAAGACGGATCATGCGTTCGATATCACGGCGGGGGCCCTTTGGGAGGTCTGGGGCTTTGCCCGGCGGCAGGGTCGGCTCCCCTCCCAAGCCGAATTGGACGAAGCCAAGGGTAGCGTCGGTTGGCATTGGATCGACCTAAACGAGGTCAACAAGACGGTTGCGTTTCGAAAACCCGGGATCAAGTTGAATCTGGGCAGCGTGGGAAAGGGATTTGCGGTCGACCGCCTGGCGGCGAAGATCGAAGAATACGGCGTCAAAGATTTCCTGCTCCACGGGGGCAAGAGCAGCGTCTTGGCGAGGGGGCATCGGGTCGAATCGGGGGAAGTCGAATCGGGGGAATCGGCTCCGGCTCTATCGGCGGGGTGGCCGATCGGGATCGCGAATCCGCTCTTCAGAGGGGGACGCCTGGGAGCAATCGCCCTTTCGGATCAGTCCCTTGCGACATCCGGCACGGCCTTCCAGTTCTTTTATCATCAAGGCAAGCGATTCGGGCACGTGCTCGATCCGCGTACCGGTTTTCCCGTGGAGCATTGTCTCTCCGTTACCGTAGTAGCGCCGACGGCTGCCGAGGCCGATGCGTTATCGACGGCCTTCTTCGTGACCGGGCCTGCCGCCGCCCAATCGCTCTGCGAGAAATGGGATAACGTCGGTGCCGTTTTCGTGGTGCAAGGCAAATCGCCGACAAGCCCGGAGTTGATCGCCGTCGGCCGTGCTCCTACGATCACATCCCCATTATTGGGGGCTGATGACAGTGACAGGCGGTAACCGTTCACGGCACGATCCCAATTGTCTCGGCGAAGCCCGCGAAAAATCGGAGTGTCCCCTTCGGGCGTGAAGGGGCCGGGTATGTTTCTCGGGCCGCAACACGCCGGAAGAGGTGCCTGCCGCCGGCCCGTGAATGGTTACGACGATTGACGAAACCCCTGAGGCGTGATCGTCGTTGAACCGCTCACCCCGGTTGACTGTCTCACCGCAATTGTTTTTCTCTTAACCGACGGGAAAATACGGCCCTGAGAATTGGCTTTTATCATTGCATTTCGGCCGGCCGAACCCTATGATAATTTGATTCGTCAGCCTTTTGGCGTGGACGGCGGGAGCTGTAATTGCGGCTCCGTGTTGAAAAACAGAGTAAGGTGGGGTAGGCACGCTGGGGGGGATGGGAATTTCGGCACGTCGAGTAGGTTTTTGCGAGGTATCTGCCGTTTCCTCGCCTTTTCGCTCGGCGCGCGGCGGTGAGCCGTCTGTGATGCAACCTCTCAGCTACTGATGGTTGTGATGGCATCGGCGGTTGGCCGGCACCTATTGTAGGCCGATTGCTACTGCACGCCGGTTGCCGCATCGGAAACGGCTCCGTGGCGGTGGGGATCGCAGGGTGCATCATGTTTGCGTGCATACTCCCAACGTTGCGGTTGACTCGCCCAGCGTTGCCGTTGGCTCACCTGAGGGTCTCTTCATGCGACCGCCCTCCGCGGGAGAGGCCTCTTTTGCCCTGTAGCGTGCCTTTGCATTTGGACAGGCACCCGTATACAATTCGCCCAACTCGATCGTGTCATCGGTTTCGCGCAGATTCTAGCACGACAGCGCTAAGTCGGGAGGGAACCAGGATCAGTTGGCGCGGTAGCAGCGATAGCAGCTCAACTGGTCGTAGGAAGTAGGCAATTTAGGGCTGTCGTATTAGGTGCTGAGGATCGACGATACGATCGCCCCCTTGGAAGTTGGAATCGCGGATCGGGTGATATGCCCCGGCCGCATGAAAGAAAGGTTTTGAAGAAGGTTTGTAAAATGGAACTTCCACGACGAGAAAAAAACGATCGCTTTACCCCGGCGGGGAGGTATCGGGAATTGGAGCGCGAGGTCCGCGAGCGTGCATGTCGCGAGGACATTCCCACCCTCTTCATCTATGCGTTCGACAAGCGGACGAGCTTGGGTCCGTTCGTGATCATCGAGAAATTGCTGATTCCGGGAGCGCCGCGGGCCGTGGCATCGGCCTTATACGCCGCGGGCTTCACGAAGCTGCGGGTGGTGATGCAGCAATGGAATCCGAATATCCGGCCGAGTCGCGCCAAGATCGAAGGTCGAACGCCGGAGTTGTTGCTGGTCTCCAGCATGCAGATTCACAGTGCCCCCGCCTACGACTTGATCCGCGATGCTTGGCGGCTGGGGGAGGATCGCCCCCTGATCATCGCCGGCGGCGCGAAGGCCATTTACGAGCCGTGGGACTTCTTCGGCCTCTCGGAGGACGGCTCGGTCGGCGCCGATGTGGTTTGCACGGGCGAAGAGTACGTCTTGCTCGAGCTATTGGACCGGGTTCTGGAGTACAAAATGCCCGGCGAGCATTTGCGGCAGGCCTTTGAACGGGCGCGGAGCGAAGGGGCCTTGAACGGGATACCGGGCTTGGTCTTTCGTCCCGACCCCCCGGTCGGCAGGCCGGAGTATCTGATCGACACGGGCATTCAACGCTTGGTGCAAGATTTGGACGAGCTTCCCTTGCCCTTCGACGCCTTTGCGCTCTTCGAGCCGCCGCACCGCCGCGAGACGCTCTCCGCGGACGCAATCCCGGCGGAAAAGATGGGCGAGTACGCGCGGGTGGTTTCCGTGATTACGACCCACGGGTGCAAATTTCATTGCCCGTACTGCCCCATCCCCGGCTACAACCAATTCACATTTCGCCGGCGGAGTCCCGAGCGATTGGTGGAGGAGTTCCGGGGCGTCAAGGAGCGCACCGGCATCACGAACTTTTTCGGCACGGATGACAATTTCTTCAATAACCGGGAGACGGTGGAGGAGATTTTCACCGCCATGGCCCGGGCGACGTTCCGTAATCGTCCGTTCCGCGACGAAATCCACTTCGCCACGGAGGCCACGGAGTTCGACGTCCACAAGAATTTGGACTTGGTGCCGCTGGCTCGGGAAGGGGGCCTCCGCAGCATCTGGTTCGGCATCGAGGACCTTACGGCGGATTTGATCAAAAAAGGTCAGTCGCCGGAAAAGACCAAGGTCGTCTTCAGTCATCTGATCCGGAATGGGATCGCCCCCATGCCTATGATGATGCATCACGACAAGCAACCGCTCTGGTCGTGGAGGGGCCTCCATGGGCTATTGAACCAGGTCAACTTCCTGTTCAAGACGGGCGCGGTCACCTGCCAAGTGACGATGCTGACGCCCTCCGTGGGCAGCAAGGGCTACGAGCAGCCCTACCAGGACGGGATCGTGCTGAAGAACGCGGCGGGAATCCCCGTCGAGGACTTCCATTACGACGGCAACCACGCCATTGCGACCGGCCATCCCAGCCCCTTGCGGCGGCAGCTCAATTTGATCGCCGCCTATCTTGCGTTCTACAATCCCATCAACCTCCTGCGGTCTCTGCCGAAATTGGATCCGCTCTGGAAGGAACGAATCGTGACGCAGGTTTGGGGGATGTACGGCGTGGCCAAGTCGCTGTGGAATACGGGGACTTGGCTGCGGCAATTGGCGTCCGGGCCGATCGAGTATCACACGGCCCCGCTGCAGCCCAAGTTCCGGTTGGTGCCGGTCGAACCTGCCTTGGCAAAACCGCTCTTGAACGTCTTGGGCTGAGACGAAATGCCGGACGACTCGCGGCTTTGCAAACCAACGCCTAGCGTGCTTCCGGTCTTGATCGCAGCCATGGCACTGCCGGCCGTGGCTGCTTTCTTTTATTTTGTGCAGGCTGAAACGTTGCCGGTTTTTTGGCAGCGGTCGGCTTATGCCCTGGGAAAGCTCGTGTTCGTGCTGCCGCTTTTGTGGCACTTCGGAGTTGAGCGTCGGCCCCTTCCCCGATTATCTCGCTCGGCGGCGGGGTTGATGAGCGGCCTGGCGTTCGGACTGTTCGTCTCGGCCGGGATGCTCCTGCTGTATTTCGCGGGACTGCGCGGTACGCCGCCGTTCCTCGCCGCCTCCGAGGCCGTCCGCGACAAGTTGCTCGGCTTGGGGCTGAGCGCCCCGGCGCCTTACGCGGCCTTCGGAGTCTTCGTGTCGCTCGTGCATTCGGCGCTGGAAGAGTACTACTGGCGCTGGTTCGTGTTCGGGCGGTTGCGCGATTATCTGGCGTTTATTCCCGCCGCGGCGACGGGGAGCCTGGCCTTCATGGCCCATCACGTCATCGTCTTGGGCGTCTATTTCGGCTGGGGCTCCCCGGCGCAAGTCGTCTTCTCGTTGTGCGTGGCGGCGGGCGGTTTCGTTTGGTGTTATATCTACCACCGCTCCGGCTCTTTGCTGGGACCGTGGCTCAGCCACGGCTTGGTCGATGCCGCCATCTTCGCGGTCGGCTATGACCTCGCGATCGCCGCATGAAGCGGTCGCTGCCCGGTCTGTCCGAAAACCTGATCGGCTCGAACCGGATTGCGCGATTCGCGCCTTGGGTAGCGGCGCCCCCTCCCCGGACGTTTATAATGACGGTGCCTTTATAGTGACGGTGCCTTCGCGAGGATCGCGCCGAACCGTATGCCGGATGGGCGGCGGAGACGGGCGGCGCGAGCGAATGCCGGAAGGAATGCTCCCGCCCAATTCCCAACCCTGAGGATGCTCCAGATGATCGACCCTTGCCGTTTCTCTCGATCTTGGCCCGCCGCGATCGTGCTCATGCTTCTGCCCGCTTTTTCCGCGCAGGGGGCGGATTTCTACGTGGATCCGCAACACGGCGATGCCGCCAATGACGGCGGCAAGGATCGGCCCTGGCGGAGCCTTCAAGACGTGTTCGACCGCGGGTGGATCGAAACCCGCGATTGGGAGTCGCTCCCCTACAAGCCGGACGCTCAGCTAGTGCCGAAGAATGAGGGAGCGCCGATCCGGCCGGGCGATACCATCTACCTGCGGAGCGGCGATTACGGCGACCTCGTCATCCGCGGCCATTACAACCGGGATTTCATCACGATTCGGGCGGAGGAAGGCCAAACCCCGCGGTTTCGCAGCGTTCGCATCCAGTCGGCGTCGCATTGGGTTCTCAAGGGGCTGCACGTGAGTCCCGAGTACGGACAGGGTGAAAAGCCGCGGACCATGATCTTCCTGGAATCGCACGGTTGGCGGGGACCCGTCCACGATATCGTCGTGGAGGATTGCGTGCTCCAATCGGCGGCGGATACCTCGCGATGGTCGGCCGACGATTGGAATCGGCTGGCCTGCGACGGCATCACGGCCCAGGGAGCCCGGATCACCGTTCGGCGAAATCGCCTGAAGAACGTCGATTTCGGCATCTCCATCAGCGGCCCCAACGGCCTCGTCGAACACAACGTGGTGGAAAACTTCGCGGGCGACGGGCTGCGAGGTTTGGGGGACCACGGCGTCTTTCAATACAACCTCGTCAAGAACTGCTACGACGTCAATCAAAACCATGACGACGGGTTCCAGAGCTGGTCCGCGGGGCCGGGCGGGGTGGGCACCGGTCAGGTCAAGGGCATCGTCCTCCGCGGCAACGTCATTATCAATTATGAGGACCCCAACCAGCCGCATCGCGGCGCCCTGCAAGGCATCGGCTGCTTCGACGGCATGTACGTCGATTGGGTCGTCGAAAACAACGTCGTCTTCGTGGACCATTACCACGGCATCACGTTCGGCGGCGCAGTGAATTGCAAGATCGTCAACAATACGGTGATCGACCCCAACGACCGCCGACCGGGCCCCGCCGCCCTCCGCATCGGCAACCACAAGAACGGCACGCCTTCGCGGGACTGCCTCGTGCGCAATAACTTGGTTTCCGCGATCGACGTCCGCGGTGAGCGCATGACGGCAGACCATAACCTGATCGTGGACAATCCGGCCGAGATGTTCCTCGATTTCGCAAACGCCGATTTTCGGCTGCGGGACAAGTGTCCCGCCGTTGATGCCGGCGCCGCAGAAGCTGCGCCGCAGACTGATATTCGCGGAACGGTTCGGCCGCAAGGAGAGGCTGTGGACATCGGCGCGTTCGAGTGGACCGAGGAACCGCCGGGACGCTGAATCCCATGGGTAACCGTTCACGGGGACTGTGTTCATGCTTGCGAAGAAAGCGGCGACAATGGGTCTGCCGCCTTTGGGAGGGAATGGGCGGATACGTTTTTCGGCTCCCGTCGGCCAGGGACGGCTAGGCGGAATGAAAGGATCGAAACGCGGAGAACGCGGAGAACTCAGAGTTGCGGCCCCCAATTCCTCCTCCGCGTCCTCTGCGCCCTCTGCGTTTCAAAAACAGCCTCTGCGCCTCCGCGTTCCCATGACAGACCAGGCAGGCGCGTGAACGGCTACTCCCATGGAAATCCACGAAAAGGACGGCGGTGAAAGAGTCGCTCTTCCGCCGAAGAATCGCCGGGATGGGGACCGGCAACTTGCCGGCGAGGGATGCTCCTCGTGATTTACGCCGAGTCGCTTGTCCCGCCGGACGCCGTCGAGCCTGTACCGATTGGGGTGATGAAGGCGGTAAAACGAGATTTCCCGCGAATTGCCCGTCGAAAGACGGTTTGATCTTGCGCGAAAGCCCCCGCTGAGGCTACGGGTAGCGGCGCACCGTGACGTCGTTTTTCTGCGCCGGACCCGGCGTGCTGCGGCCCTCGACAATCAGCTTCTCCAACAGCGCTTGCATCGCGGTGACTCGCTCGGGATGTTGATCCGCCAGGTTGGTCGTCTCGCCCGGGTCCTCCAGGAGGTCGAACAGCTCCGGAGTCTTGGCGAGGATGAGCTTCCAGTTGCCGTCCCGTATTGCGGGCACGCCGGCGGAGCTACAGCTCACGGCGTGCGTTCGCACCGGTCGATCCCGGCCGCGAAGCAGCGGAAGCAAGCTGAAACTATCCTCGCCGGTATTTTCCGGGGGGGTGATTTCCAAGACATCGGCCAGCGTCGCGAAGACGTCCGCTTGGTGGACGAGTTGACGGCACACGCCGCCCGCGGCGACCTTGCCGGGCCAACGCACGATGAACGGCACGCGGTGGCCTCCTTCGTAGGCGGATGCCTTATATCCTCGGAAGGGGCCGCTGGAATAGTGTCCCCGCCGCTCAAGTTCCTCCGCTCCGGTGTAGGCGGCCTTGCCGTTGTCGCTGGTGAAGATGACCAGCGTGCTATCGGAGACGCCGGCGTCGTCCAACGTCTTGAGTACTTCTCCCACCGCGTGATCGGTCTCCATCACGAAGTCGGCGTAGACGTGCAAACCACTCTTCCCTCGCCATTCGGAATTGACTGCCAGGGGTTCGTGCGGCGAGGTCAAGGGCAAGTAAAGCAGGAAGGATCGACCTTGCCCCGTGCAGCGGCGGATGAACTCGCAAGCGTGCTGCGTGACGGCGGGAAGGATCGCCTCGAACCGCCAACCCTCGACGGCCGGTCCCGGCACGCTTGCCATCAGCGGCCGCGCGTCGAGATAGCGGCTGGGCAGCAACTCCTGCGGAATGCCCACGGTGCGATCGTTGTCGATAAAACAGAACGGCGGCCAATTGGGAACGTCGGTGCCGAAGTACTCGTCGAAACCGCGGGTGGTCGGCCCGCCCGGAATAGGACGACTAAACACCTCGCGCCAAGCGGCGACTTGCTCGGCGGACGTTTGCGGCTTTCCTGCCTGATCTCCGGCGAGGCGAAAGAACCGCATCTTTTCCGGCGGAATGGGCCAGTCCCAGCCCAAATGCCATTTCCCGAAGCAGGCGGTGCGGTAACCCCGCTGCTTCGCCAGGTGCCCGATCGTCATACGCCCGGGAGCGATGAGAGGCTCTCCGAACACACCCACGATTCCGGATTGCAGCCGGGTCCGCCAATGATAGCGTCCGGTCAGCAACGTGTAACGAGACGGCGAGCAAACCCCGCTGCTGGAATGGGCATCGGTGAATCGCACCCCTTCTCTCGCCAGGCGATCCATGTTGGGAGTGGGAATCTTGCCGCGATCGGGATTGTACGAGGAGACGTCTCCGTAGCCCAAATCGTCGGCATAAATGATCACGATGTTCGGCGGGGCGGTTTGCCGCTCGCTTTGCGCCGCGGCGAGCCGGGAATACGCGATGCCGATCCCGGCCGCCAAGATCAGAAGAATCACGGCGGATTGCCTGCGTGCCGCTGCGGCAAGCGACGGACATGCCCCTCGCCGACCCGAGACCTGTTCGACCATGACGCGGCTCCTTTCGAATGGATGGGCGAGACCGCCGATTCCGGGACTGCTTCTCCCCCAAGGATGCTTTCCAACCGAGGAGGGAACGGCACAATCCTCGGATGGTTACAGCTAACATAAGCGCTCGGCCCGAATTGTGCAAACGGGCCACAAGGGCCGGCGGATCGGGGCGCGAGTCCGCCGTTCCGACGCGCTCCGTTCATGGAGCCGCCGCAGTCGAGAACCGGGCGTTTGCGTTGTTCCCCCGTCGCGTAAATGGCGGGACTTACGGAGGGGCTGGGAGACGCCTTCCCCCTTGCGGGAAGGCCGTTCATTGACGGCAGGCCGTTCGTTGATGGGAGGCCGTTCATTGACGGCAGGCCGTTCGTCGATGGAAGGCCGTCCCCTGATGGAAGGCCCGTCCCCTGATGGCAGGCCGTTGGGAATCGGTTCGCCTCCGGGGGGGCCGCGCTCGGTCGCGGCCGAACGGCAACGGCCAAGGGCGCTTCGACTTCACCTTGTTGCTGCCGCCGTACTTGCATCGTCCCGCCCGCTAGGGTAAACCAGCCGGTAGCGAATAGCGAACAACGTCCCGCTAGGGAAGGACGTGCTGCCG
>JAAZNR010000533.1 GCA_012798155.1 Thermogutta sp.
CTGAGGCCGAGCCTCCGGTCGCTCCGGTCCCTTCGCAGAGTAAGGCGGAGAACCGAAAAGGCCGGATCCCTCTTTCGGTGGCGTGAGGGGACATTTCTCATGGTTTCACAAGGGAGACGTTTCCCTTGGTTGCTGACACGCAAGGGCGCTGGGGCGATGTACGATTTCCGCCGGCGGGGATATGATGCAGGGAAGGCGTCGCCGCCGCCGAGGAGTTGCCGCGGGGTCGTGTGAGGCGCGACGGCTTTTTCGGCCGCGCCCTTTTGTTCGACCTTGCGGCGCGGTTCGGCTCGCCGGGCTCGCGCCGGTCCTCGGTCGTGGACCTCCTTCGTCGTGAAAACAACTCGCTGAATCCATGTCCTCCTCGTTGCCCGAAAGTCCCCGCCGCGACGCTTACGCCGCGTGGCGTTCTCCCAGCTTCCGTTCCTACGCCCCCGCCCGGTTTGCGATGGTCTTTGCCTCGCAGATCGAGGTGGTGGCCTTGGGCGTGTACGTTTACGATCGCACGGCCGATCCCCTGGCGTTGGGCTGGCTGGGGATGGCCAGGGCGCTCCCCGTGATCTTATTGGCTCTGGTCGGCGGGCACCTCGCCGATCGCTTCAATCGCAAACTGCTGGTGATCGTTACGCTGGCCGTCATCACGCTCACGAGCGCGGCCATGTGGGCGGCGGTGCGGAACGGGCAAGTCGGCTCGATCTATGCATTGCTGGCCGTGGCGGCGGCGGCGGAAGCGTTGGGGACTCCCGCCCGGGCATCGCTCCTCCCCCTGATCGTACCCACCGCCGACTTCAGCAACGCGGTGGCCTGGAATAGCAGCATCTTTCAATTGGCGACGATGACCGGGCCGGTCCTGGGCGGTCTGTTGATGGGAGCGGGCAAGGATGCCGCCGCGGCGATCCTGGCCGTGATGGGGTTTCGTGCCGCCGCGCTGGGCTTGATGGCCTTCGTCCGGCCCCGCCCCCAATCTCACGCACTCTCCGCGGCGGAATCGTCCGGCAGCATTTGGGAAGGGTTGCGCTTCGTGTTGCGCCATCGCATGATCCTCGGCGCGATCAGCCTCGACTTGCTGGCGGTGCTGTTGGGCGGCGTCACGTATCTGCTGCCCGTTTTCGCAGAGGACATCCTGCGCGTCGGGCCGACCGGCTTGGGGATGCTCCGTTCCGCCGAGGCGGCCGGCGCCATCGTGATGGCGATGCTGCTGACGCACCTGCCGCCCATGCGGCGAGCGGGCCGGAACATGCTCTTGGCGGTGACCGGATTCGGCGTGGCCACCATCGTGTTCGGGCTGTCCAAGAGCTATCCCCTTTCACTCGGCATGATGTTCTTGATCGGGGCCTTCGACAACATCAGCGTGGTGGTACGGCACACCCTGGTCCAGATGTTGACACCCGATGCGATGCGCGGTCGCGTCTCGGCCGTCAATACGGTCTTCATCGTGGTCTCCAACGACTTGGGCGGCGTGGAATCCGGCGTCACGGCGAGGCTTTTCGGTCCCGTCGGTTCCGTTCTGTTCGGCGGCCTCGGTGCGATACTCTCGGTCCTCGCCGTGATGAGGTTTTGGCCGGATTTGGGGCGCGTAGGATCGCTACACCTGATTGCCCCGGTGGGCGAAAACCCGATCGCGGCCGAATCGAACGCAGGGGCCGCCAAAAGCGCCGCCGTCCACGCGGAACTGGTTGCGATCGACCGCGACTCGCCGTGCTCGTGAGGGCGGAGCCGAGCGGTATCAGCGGATTGGCGTATCGCCTTTCGGGGCGGTCGCGGGTAGTGAGTAGCGACACGCCGACGGACGTGCAGCCGACTCATGGCGGAGCGATAACGGCAAAAACGTTTGGTGCATTTGTCTTATACTGTTGCACTTGTCTTGCAAGGCGGCGATATGGCCGCCCATGCCGCTGCGATCCCTTGAAGGAGTTAACCTTTTCTGGGGGAGAATGCGGTGCTTTCCATTGCCCTTGGAGGATGCTCGGGATAGATTTGAATGTTGGGTCTTCCACTGCGGCTTTAGCGGATCTTTCCGCGTTTCATTGCCGGGTTTTTCCGGGGGGAATGGTCTTGATTGGAACGGCTTCCGGCAACATGCGAATTGCGATCGGCAGTGATCACCGCGGCTCCGCGCTACGCCACAAGGTGATCGTGTTCTTGGAGGGGCTGGGTGCCCGTGTGGTCGACGTAGGCGTGGACAGCGTCAACTCCGTGGACTATCCCGAAATCGCCGCCAAAGTGGCTCGCCAAGTCAGTGAAGAGACCGTGGACCGGGGGATCCTGATTTGCGGCAGCGGTTTGGGAATGGCCATCGTGGCCAACAAGTTTCCCGGAGTTCGGGCGGCGCCGTGTCACGACGAGATCACGGCCGAAGTCAGCCGTAGGCACAACGATCTGAACGTGCTTTGCCTGGCGGCCGACATTCTTGGGCCGAAGTCGGCCGACCGGCTGGTGGACATCTGGCTCCGCACGGAGTTCGAAGGCGACCGTCACTCGCGGCGATTGCAGAAGATCGCCGAATTGGAACGGCGGAACGGCCGTCACGAGACCTCATCCCCTTATCGAAAGAGGGCGTGACGGCGCGACTTTTCTCGATCGCGGCCCTCGGCGGACGCTCGCGGCCGTCAAAGCTCCGGGGACGAAACGTCGCCCGCGCCTTTCTGCTCGGGATGCTTGCCCGGCTGAAGGTACGGCTTCAACCAGGCGGGCGCATGGCGATAGGTGTGCCGGACGCCCGGCAAGGGGATATTCGCGAAGTCGTACCGAGAGCCGCCGAACCAATTGAGCGCATAGTAGGCGATCAGCAACCCGCCCAAGCCGCCCAAGACGATGCCCACCAACTCGCCGAGGAGGGATTTGCTCTTGCCGTTGCCTTTGAGACGATTTCGCACGGAGGTCTCCTCCGCGGCTTCGGAGGCGGCAAACACGAAGGTCTCCTCCGCTTCCGCGGGGGGCTCTCCCGTGTGGATGGCGGGTGCGACGGTCTCGCGAATCCAGGCGGCGATTTGAGGCTCGTCCGTCTCGCCCGTCCGGGAAGCGGCTTCTTCCAGCTTTTCGAGCAGACGGCCGATCCAGCGCGCGGCGGTCGCCCCTAACGGCCGGCCCGACGGCTCGAGTATCAGTTCGCTCAAGGCAAAGACGTCGGCCCCCTCGGGTGCGCGGACCAGGATCGGGGCCTCGGCGGTCTCCGATGCGGTCGAAGCATCCTCGGTCGAAGCGTCAGCGCCTTGGTCCTCCGCGGATGCGGACGAGGCATCGGGGGAGACGGCTGCGGTCGGATGGCTATCTTTGTCGGAATCAGTTGAAGGAGATTCCTCGACCGGTGTGCCCGAATCGCCGGCTTCGACGGAGCGTCGCGTAAGACTATCCGTGTCGTCCGCGAGGTCAACGCCGGCTCGATCGGAGTCGCCTTCCTCGATCGTCCGCGACGGCGGGGTGGGCGACTCCTCATCTTCGTCACCGGCTCCCGTCCGGCTGGTCACGGTCACGCCCTGGGCTTGAGGCAAGTCGAGCAGCTCATCCTCGGGAAGCTCCAAGAGCAGCTCATCCTCGGGAGGCTCCAAGAGAATGTCTTCCGTCTCTTCGCCGGTTTCGTCCGCGTCCGAGCCGTCCGGCGATGCTCGCGAAGAAGATCCCGGCTGAAACTCGTCGTGCGGAGATTCCGGCTCCGGAGTCTCTCTCTTTTCCGGCACTTCGGGGGATTCGCTCATGGTATCGCTCCCAAACGGCATTCTTCGGGCTGCACTTTGCTTTCCCGGGTTTTTCAACCCGAGGTCATCCGGTTGGTGAACCCCGCCTGTGGCTGTGAATTTCGCGAAGAGGGTACCTCTTAAGTGTACCATCGGCCGCCGCGGATTGCGCGGCCCCCCCGGCCGGACGCCACGCCCTCGTTGTTGCCGTCAGGCCCCTGGCGGCCGTTCCCTCATCCTTTCTACACGATCTCATGGCTCCGGGGTGATTCCCTGTTACCCCGTGGACGGTTACAAGCGGAGCGAGGGTAAGGCGCGGCAGGTTCTTGATCTGCGAAGTGAGGCCTGACGAACCGGTTTCCCAACGCAAGCGTTTCGCGGGCCGGCCATCGTCGAGGGCGTGATTCTTTGCTCACGCGCGAATTTCCGGGCGGCCTAGCGAGGGAGAATCCACGGCCGCACGGCGAAAAAGGCGCCGGCGATGCCGGCCACCAACAAGGCCGCGGCCGAAATCCACAACAGGATGTCCCACCATCTGCCTGGCCGCAGGGGAGGCGGACAGGCGCGATAGCGAAAGAAAATCGCCGCGCCCGCCAGCATCGGCAGCATGATGGCCTGCATGAAACCGCTTGCGATGATCAGCGAGACCGGCTCACGATAGAGAAGGCAGGTGGCCAGGCTGAAAAGGGGGAAGCCGACGCTGAAGCCGATGACCCAAGAGGCCGGCGGGGGTTGGTCCGGGCGAGACTTGCGGCCGAGGAATAAACCCAAGGCGTCGGATGCCACCCGTGCGTGGCCCGCCGTGGCCGAAAAAAACGTGGAATACAAGACGGCCACAGCCCCCGCCAGGAATAGCACCTGAGTCCATGCCCCGAAGACCGGGGCGTACATTTCGCTGAGCGTGACGATCAAGCGTGAACCTTCGGGCTTGAGGCCGGCTCGAAACAAGACCGCCGCCCCCAGCAGATAGAAGGCGGCCGTGGCGAAGGTGTACACGATCATGGAAAGAAAGGCGTCCCACTGCATGACCCGCATCCAGCCGCGGGCCCGCTTCGTCCAGCCGGGGGAATGATCGGGCCTGCCGGCGTGCTTGGCATAGCCTTTCTCCAGGCACCAATAGGGATACGTAATCAATTCGTTCGTGCCCATCCCGATGATTCCGAACGTGGCCAGGGCCGTGCCGAGTGCCGCCCAGCGATCGATGCCGGAGGGCAGGCGGAAACTGAGGCCGTGGATGAGATCGCCTAAGGAGATAGCCCATTCCGGCCGGAATTGCAGGGCGATCACGCACCAGACCGTGGCGGCCGTAAAGGCGGCGACTAAGATTGTGCACACCCACTGAATGGTCGCGTAGCGCCCCAGGATGAGGATCGGGATCGTGCCCAGGCAAATGATCGCCGCCCAGAGGATGTCGTCCGTCAACCGAAAACCCTCGCTGCCGTAGTCCGGCCGCGTCGAGGGAGGACTCTGCTTGCCGCGTTGGGGTGCGGCGGGCGGTTCGCCGGCCGGTTGCCCGCCCTCGCCCTTGGGAGATTCACCGGATCGCCGGGCCCATTCGTCTTGCGCGTCGAGCAATCGTTGGTAGCTTCCGTCCAAGGGCAACGCGATTGCCAAGGCCTGCCCCACCCCGTGCGCGATACCGCCCAATTGCGCCAGGCTGACGACGAACATCACGACCCAA